>NZ_CEEDFC010000002.1:286805-430478 GCF_979254005.1 Variovorax sp. AC103
CACCCCGGCCCTCCCCCGTGAGGGGAGGGAGAAAGACAGCGCGCTACAGCGCCGTGCCCTGGTGAAACACCATCCGCCACCGGCCCTGCCTGCGCTTCCACAGCGAGCTGCGCAGCGAGTCCGCCGCAGGCCTTTCAGCGATGGCTTCGCGGTGCACGCGGTACGCGACCAGCGCCACGTCGCCCGCCATGCGCAGCACGCGAAAGTCCGACATCGTGCGCCTTGAAAACGCCTCGTCGCGCAGTGCATCGACGATGGCCGCGCGTGTCCACACGGCGCCCGACACGCCGAGTTCATGGAAGTCGTCGTCGAGCAGTTCCATGAGTTGCTCCGCACTCGCGCGCACCTCGCGCAGGTGCAATGCGCCTTCGAGTTTCAGCAGCAGGGCATCGAGTTCCTCGGCCGGCGCGGCCTCGTAGAGCTCCAGCGGAAGACCGTCGGGATCGGCGAAGAACGTGAAGCGCCGCCCGGTGAATTCGTCGATGCGCAGCGGCTCCACCGCAATGCCTTGCGCCGCGAGTTCGTCGGCGGCGGCCTGCACGTCGTGCACCTCGAAGGACAGGTGACGCAGCCCTTGCGCTTCAGGCCGCGTGGGCCGCGCGGGCGCACCGGGAAAGGAGAAGAGTTCGATCTGCGAGCCGTCGGGCAGGGCCAGGTCGAGCTTGTACGAATCGCGCGCGGCGCGGTGGTTCTCGGCGATCACGCGCAGGCCGAGCACCTCGGTGTAGAAGCGTTTCGACACCGCGTAGTCGGCGCAGATGATGGCCACGTGGTGGATGCGGGCCAGCTGCATCGCGGTGCTCACTGCAAGGGCTTTCGCAGGTAGACGCGGGTGCGGCCGTCGAGCGTTTCGCGCTTGTATTCGACATAGCCGATGCGCTGGTAGAGCGCGAGGTTCTCGGTCATCTTCTCGTTGGTGTAGAGGTAGATCGACGCATGGCCTTGCCGCACGGCCTCGCGCTCGGCGAGCTCGAGCAAGGCACGCCCGAGGCCCGTGCCCTGGTGCGCCGGAAGCACCGCGATCACGTCGATCAGGAAGCCCTCGCCGGTCACGTCGAGCAGCAGCGCGGCGACGGTCTCCTGCCGCAGCGTGGCGACCCACACCTGCGCATGGGCGATGGCCTCGGCGTAGTCGCGCGTCATCGGCCTGGGCTCGACGCCCAGGCGCGGAATGTAGACGCGGAAGGCGTCGGCGGCGCAGGCGGCAACGGCGGCCGTGTCGGCCGCGGTGGCACGCCGCAACGTCCAGGGCAAGGTGGCGGGCGAGGGGATCGTGGGGTGCGTGGGGTGCGTCACTCGAACTCCACCTCGCCCTCGATCTCCACCGGAATGTTGAACGGCAGCTCCGCCATGCCCACGGCACTGCGCGCATGCGCGCCGATGTCGGGGCCGAAGAGTTCGAGGACGAGGTCGGAGAAACCGTTGATCACGGCCGGCTGCCTGTCGAAGCCGGGTGCGCACGCGACCATGCCGAACACGCGCGTCCACGCGGTGATACGGTCGAGGTCGCCGAGCGCGCGCTGCAGGCTGCCGAGCATGGCGAGCGCGGTGAGGCGCGCGGCCACGTAGCCCTGTTCGACGGTGACTTCACGCCCCAGCTTGCCCAGCGGTTCGGCGATGGTGCCGTCGGCATTGAGCGGACCGTGGCCCGAGACGAGCGCGCGCCTGCCGATGACGCGCACGAACTGGAAGGGCAGCACGACGCCGGGCGGCGGCGTCACGGGAGGGGGCAGCACGAGGCCTGAAGCGGCCAGTCGTTGTGCAATGCGGGCCATGGCGGTTGTCTCCTGTCGGCGGACGAATGGGTCCGCCGCATCTTGCCATGGCCCCCTGCGGCAGCAGGATCAGGCCAGCGCCGGATAGTCCGTGTAGCCCTTGGCGCCGCCGCCGTACATGGTGGCCTTGTCGATCTCGTTGAGCGGTGCGTTCTCGCGCAGGCGGCGCACGAGGTCGGGGTTGGAGATGAAGGGCTTGCCGAAGGCCACGAGGTCGTCGCCTTCCTTCACGGCTTCCTCGGCCAGCGGGCGGTCGTAGCCGTTGTTCACCATCCATGCGCCCTTGCCGCCGGCTTCGCGGTAGGCGGCCTTCAGCGCTTCGTAGTCGAAGGGACGGTCGGCAATTTCGCGCGGGCCGCCGGTGGCGCCTTCGATGATGTGGATGTAGGCCAGGTTGAGCTGCGCGAGCTGCTTCACCACGTAGGTGAACAGCGGCTGCGGGTTGCTGTCGTGCGCGTCGTTGGCGGGCGTGACGGGCGACAGGCGGATGCCGGTCTTGCCGCCGCCGACCGCGTCGACCACGGCGCGCGTGGCTTCGAGCAGCAGGCGTGCGCGGTTCTCGATGGAGCCGCCGTAGTCGTCGGTGCGCTTGTTGCTGCCGTCCTTCAGGAACTGGTCGAGCAGGTAGCCGTTGGCGCCGTGCAGTTCCACGCCGTCGAAGCCGGCGGTTTCCACCGCGCTGCGAGCGGCCACCGCGAAGGCGTGCACGATGCCCGGGATTTCACCAGCGTCGAGCGCGCGCGGCTCGGAGGTGTCGACGAAGCCCGGCACGCCGTTCTTGATGAGCACGGTCTTGGTCTTGGCGGTGATGGCCGAGGGTGCCACCGGCTTGCCGCCGTCGGGCTGCAGTTCGGTGTGCGAGACGCGGCCCACGTGCCACAGCTGCACGACGATCTTGCCGCCTTCGGCATGCACGGCGTCGGTCACGCGCTTCCAGGCGTCGAGCTGTTCGCTGCCGTAGAGGCCGGGCACGTCCGAGTAGCCCTGGCCCTGGTGGCTGATGGCGGTGGCTTCGGTGATGAGCAGGCCGGCGCTGGCGCGCTGGGCGTAGTAGGTGGTGGCGATGTCGGGCGGAATCGCATTGGGCGAGCGGTTGCGCGTCAGCGGCGCCATCACGATGCGGTTGGCGAGCTGCAGGTCGCCGGCCTGGACGGGGTCGAAGAGGGTGGACATCGGAGTTGCGGGTGGGCAGAGTTGAAACAGGCGCAAGGCTAAGCGCGCGGCCTCAACCCTGCTGTCGTACGGTTGTCCTGTTTGGTGCTAGGACAAGGGCGACAGCAAGGACAACAGCGCGGGGCTCACCCGCACCGGCACGGCCAGCAGGATCTGCCCCATGCCCTTGCCCAGCGGGTCGTTGCGCAGCGACGCCATGCCGCCGCCGCCCAGCGCCTGCTCGCAGACGAAGTTGAAGGCGCCGATGCCCGGCACCTCGAAGCGCGTGACGCGGCCCTTGACGAGGTGGGCCAGCCAGCCGGCCACGCGCGCCTCGGTGAGCTGTTCGCGCAGCAGCGGCAGCAGGGCGGGGTGGCGCGCGATGACGCCGATGTTCGAGGTGTCGCCCTTGTCCCCGCTGCGGGCCCAGGCGAGTCGCACCAGGGGCACTTCGACGGTGTCCGATGCCTGGGGTGCGGGTGCGGGTGCGGGTGCGGGTGCGGTCTCCCGGGCCTTGTCGGGCTGCGCGACCGGTGCGGCGGCATCGGTCGCCACCGGTGCGTCGAGGCGCGGCAGCGCGATGGGTTCGCCGCCGATATGCAAGCCGGCCTGCACCTGCGACTTGTCGAGCAGGAAGGCGTACTGCCGGATCGACGGCGACACCGAGGCCCGCCCGCCGCCCGCGCCCGTGGTGCCCGGCGCCCACGAGGTGCCGGCCGGCGCCACCTCGCGCGCGAACAGCGCCAGCGCCTCCTTGCGCGGATGCGTCACGGCGAGCCGCAGCACCGCTTCGCGCGTCTGCAGGGCCTGCGCATTCGCATGCGGGCCGTAGCAGGACTCGGCCCCCAGCACCTCGAGCTGCGTGCCGCTGTAGGTGCCGAAGCCGTGCTGCGCGAACAGCGCCTGCGTGCGCGCCAGGATCGCCTCGCCCGTGCGCCTGGCCTTGGCCGCCGCGTCGAAGCCCACGAGGGTGAGCTGCGCCGCGGTCTTGAAGCCGTCGACGTAGGTGGCGCTCACCTTGTAGCTCGCGGTCGGTGCGCGGCCGCGCGCGCCGTGCACGCGCACGCGGTGCTCGCCGGCCTGCGCGATGTGCACCTGCGTGAAGTCGGCCGTCACGTCGGGCAGCAGGTAGGCGGCAGGGTCGCCGATTTCGTAGAGCATCTGCTCGCCCACCACGGCGGGCGTGAGCTTGCCGCCCGTGCCCGCGGGCTTGGTGACGACGAAGCTGCCGTCGGCGCCGCACTCTACGATCGGGTAGCCGATGTTGGGCCAGTCGGGCACGGTGTCCCAGTCGGTGTGCAGGCCGCCGGTGGCCTGGCAGCCGCACTCGATGATGTGGCCCGCGAGGCTGCCGGCGGCGAGCAGGTCGAAGTCGCCCGGCTGCCACCTGAATTCGTGCATGAGCACGCCCAGCGTCACGGCCGAGTCGACGCAGCGCCCGGTGATGACCACCTGCGCACCGGCGTCGAGCGCGGCCTGGATCGGGCGCGCGCCCAGGTACGCGTTGGCCGTGAGCACGCGTTCCGGCAATGCCGCACCGCTCTGCAGTTCGCGCACCGGCGGCTGCGACTGGCGCAGCTGCGGCAGCAGCGCGGACACGTCGTCGCCGCTCACCACGGCGATCTTCAGTTCGATGCCCTGCTCGGCAGCAAGGGCCGCGAGCGCGTCGGCGCAGCCCTGCGGATTGACGCCGCCCGCGTTGCTCACCACGCGAATGCCTTGTGTGACCACGTCCTTCAGCACGGCCTTCATGGCCACGGTCACGAAGTCGGTGGCATAGCCCAGCTCGGGTTTCTTCAGCCGCGCGCCCGCCAGGATCGACATGGTGAGTTCGGCCAGGTAGTCGAACACCAGGTAGTCGATCTGCCCGCTGCCCACGAGCTGCGGCGCGCCCACGCTGCTGTCGCCCCAGAAGCCCGAGGCGCCGCCGATGCGCACGACGCGGTTGGCGTGGTGCCCTTTGCTGCTGCTGCTGTTCATCGCCCACTCCATTGCGGCTTGCGTTTCTCGCGGAAGGCGAGCTGCCCTTCGGCGGCGTCCTCGGTCAATGCGAAGAGGCCGATCTGGCTTTCGGTGAAGGCCATCGATTCCTCGAAGGCCATCGCCTCGATCTTCTTCATGGTGTACAGCCCGCGGCGGATGGCGGCGGGCGACTTGTCGAGCAGGCGCGCCAGCAGCCCCTCGACGGCCTCGTCGACTTCGTCGCTCACGCGGTTGACCAGGTGGAGTTCCAACGCCTGCGCGGCGGTGATGGGCTCGCCGGTGATGCACATCTCGGCCAGCACGCGGCGCGGCAGCAGGCCGCCCAGCACGCTGAGCACCTGCGCGGGAAAGACGCCGACCTTGACCTCGGGCAGGCCGAACACGGCGTGGCGGGCGGCCACTGCCATGTCGCACATGGCCATGAGGCCCATGCCGCCCGCCATGCAGGCGCCGTTGACGCGCGCGATCAGCGGCACGGTCGACTGGCGCGCCTGGCGAAAGAGGTTGGCCATGCCCTGGTAGGGCGCGGCGTAGTCGAACTTGAAGGAGGTGCCGCTCTGCAGGTCGGCGCCCGAACAGAAGGCGCGCGTGCCGGCGCCGGTGATCACCACGGCGCGCACGGCGGTGTCGGCGTTGGCGCGTGCGAGGGCATCGCCCAGGCCGGCGATGACGGCGGCGTTGACGGCGTTGCGGCGCTCTTCGCGTTCGATGGTGAGCCACATGACGGGCCCGCGCAGCTCTTCGCGCAGTTCGGTGCAGGAGGGGGACGGAGGCAATGAGGGCGAATGGGGCATGTGCCTAGCGTCGCCCGAAAAAAAAGCCGCTTCATGCGGCTTGTGGCTGAAGCGGGCCGGGTTTTCCCTGAGGGAAATCCGGCCGCGCCGTTGCCGGCTTACTTCAGCAGGCCTTCGGCCTTCAAGGCTTCCTGCACCGCGGGGCGTGCGCCCACGCGTGCATGCCACGCCTGCAGGTTGGGGAAGCCGGAGATGTCCACGCCCGTGGGCTTGGTCCAGTTGGTCACGGTGAACAGGTAGCCGTCGGCCACGCTGAAGGTGTCGCCCATCAGGTATTGCTTGTTGGCCAGTTCGCTGTCGAGCCACTTGAAGCGCGAGGCGAGCTTGTCCTTGAAGATGGTCTTGGCTTCTTCGGGCATGTTCGGGTTGAACAGCGGGCTGAAGCCCTTGTGCACCTCGGTGCCGATGAAGGTCAGCCACTCCTGCAGGCGGTAGCGCTGCAGGGTGCCGGCGGCCGGTGCCAGGTTCTTGGTGGGCGCCAGGTCGGCGATGTATTGCAGGATGGCCGGGCCTTCGCGCAGGCGGGTGCCGTCGTCGAGCTCGAGCATCGGCACGTAGCCCAGCGGGTTGATGCCGTAGTAGTCGGTGCCGTCTTGCAGCTTGTGGCTCTTGGTGCTGGCCAGCACGGCCTCGACGGCGATGCCTGCTTCATGCAGCGCAATGTGGGGCGAGAGCGAGCATGCGCCCGGCGAGTAATACAGCTTCATTCGAATAACTCCAAAGGATGACGAGGTGATTGTTGTGGGAGACCGCGCAGGATGCTAGCGGGTTTGGCTGCGTCGCGTTTTTGTCCTACGGCGCCTTGAGGAGGGCGACTATCGGGCGCGGGGCGGGCATTTTCTAAGCTGCGTCGCACGGTGGGCAGGGCCCCGCTGAAGGAGTTTCAAATGTTGAAGTACGCGATCATTTTTGCGGTCATCTCGCTGCTGGCGGGTGTGTTGGGCTTCGGTGGCGTGGCCGCCGGTGCCGCCGGCATCGCCAAGCTGCTGTTCGGCCTGTTCCTGGTGCTGGCCGTGCTGTTCGTCGTGCTGGCCGCGCTGGGCGTGGGCGCGGTGAAGAAAGCGCTCGACTGAGCTGCGGGGAACCCATGCATCTCTCCCACATCGACGCGCACCTCGACTACGAGGTGGTTGCGCCCGCCCACATGCTGCTCAACATCGAGGCGGCCAGGTGCGGCGTGCAGGCCGTGGTCAACGAGCAGCTGACCATCGAGCCGCCGACCGAGATGCAGCTGTTTTGCGACGAGGCGAACGGCAACCGCTTCATCCGCTTCGATGCCAACCCCGGGCCGCTGAAGATCAGCTACAAGGCCAGCGTGCAACGCGCCCATGTGCTGGTGCCGCCCGACCTGCGCGAGGTGTCGGTCAGCCAGGTGCCCGACGCGGTGCTGCACTACATGATGCCCACGCGCTACTGCGAGTCGGACCTGATGTCGCGTTGCGCGCAGCAACTCTTCGGCGACCTGCCGCCGGGCATCGGCCGGGTGCAGGCCATCGTCGACTGGATCCACGACAGCATTGCCTACGAGCCGGGCAGCAGCGTCTCGACCACCACCGCCAGCGAGGTGTTCGTGGAACGGGCGGGCGTGTGCCGCGACTTTGCGCACCTGGGCATCACCTTCTGCCGCGCGCTGAACATTCCGGCGCGGCTGGTGGTGGGCTATGTGTGGTTCGACGAACCGCCGCAGGACTTTCATGCGGTGTTCGAAGCGTGGATCGGCGGGCAGTGGGTGCTGTTCGATCCGACGCGCATGGCGCCGGTCGACCGCCTCGTGCGCGTGGGCACCGGGCGCGACGCCAAGGACGTGGCCTTCTGCACGATTTTCGGCAACGTGCGCATGACGGACAAGCGCTTGTCGATTCGCGAGCTGCAGGACGAGAGCCTGCAACCCTCGAAGGCACCGCCGCCCACCGGCGCGCTGGTGGGCATCGAGAAGCCCGTGCCTGTGGTGCAAGTGGCTGAAGTGACCGGCTGACGCGGGTTGGTTGCTATTAAATATATAGCAAACTATTCAGCGGGCATGCGCGCAAAGGGCCATTTGGCAGGGCCCTCTAGCTTGTCCACACAACAGGCGCAGGCGGGCACCGGCGATTAAAATTGGCGCCCCCTTTTGCGCCGCGCACGCGTCAGTTGTGCGCCCCCCATTCAAATGCTGTACCCCGAAGAATTCGACGTGATCGTCGTCGGCGGTGGCCATGCCGGCACCGAAGCCGCGCTCGCTGCCGCGCGCATGGGCGCCAAGACGCTGCTGCTCTCCCACAACATCGAGACGCTGGGCCAGATGAGCTGCAACCCTTCAATCGGCGGCATCGGCAAGGGCCACCTGGTGAAGGAGGTCGATGCGCTGGGCGGCGCGATGGCCATTGCCACCGACGAGGCCGGCATCCAGTTCCGCATTCTCAATTCGAGCAAGGGCCCGGCGGTGCGCGCCACCCGCGCGCAGGCGGACCGCGTGCTGTACAAGGCGGCCATTCGCCACCGCCTGGAAAACCAGCCGAACCTGAGCCTGTTCCAGCAAGCCGTCGACGACCTGATGGTGGAGGGCGACCGCGTGGTCGGCGCCATCACGCAGGTGGGCATTGCCTTTCGTGCGCGCACCGTGGTGCTGACCGCGGGCACCTTCCTCGACGGCCGCATTCATGTGGGCCTGGACAACTACCAGGCCGGCCGCGCGGGCGATCCGCCGGCCATCAGCCTGTCGGCGCGGCTGAAGGAACTGAAGCTGCCCCAAGGCCGGCTGAAGACCGGCACACCGCCGCGCCTGGACGGGCGCAGCATCGACTTTTCCAAACTGGCCGAGCAGCCGGGCGACGGCATGCCGGGCGGGGCAGGGCCGATGCCGGTGTTCAGCTTCATGGGCCGTGCGGACATGCATCCGCGACAGATGGCGTGCTGGGTCACCCACACCAACGCGCGCACACACGACATCATTCGCTCCGGATTCGACCGCAGCCCGATGTTCACCGGGAAGATCGACGGTGTCGGCCCGCGTTATTGCCCGAGCGTGGAAGACAAGATCAACCGCTTCGCCGACAAGGAAAGCCATCAGATCTTCCTGGAGCCCGAAGGCCTGACGACCAATGAGTACTACCCGAACGGGATCTCGACCAGCCTGCCGTTCGACATCCAGCTGCAGCTGGTTCGCTCCATGGCGGGCCTGGAGAACGCCCACATCCTGCGCCCGGGCTACGCCATCGAGTACGACTACTTCGATCCGCGCGAACTCAAGAGCAGCTTCGAGACCCGTTCAGTGAAGGGCTTGTTCTTTGCCGGGCAGATCAACGGCACCACCGGCTACGAAGAGGCGGCGGCCCAGGGCCTGTTCGCCGGCATCAATGCCGCGCTGCAATGCCGCGATGAAGACGCCTGGCTGCCGCGCCGCGACGAGGCCTACCTGGGTGTGCTGGTCGACGACCTGATCACCAAGGGTGTGACCGAGCCTTACCGCATGTTCACCAGCCGCGCCGAGTTCCGCCTGCAACTGCGCGAGGACAACGCCGACATGCGGCTGACCGAAGCAGGGCGCAAGCTGGGTTTGGTGGACGACGCGCGCTGGGACGCTTTCAGCCGAAAGCGCGACGTTGTTTCACGTGAAACAGAGCGGCTCAAGTCGATCTGGGTGAACCCGCGCAACCTGCCGGCTGCCGAGTCGGAGCGGGTGCTGGGCAAGGCCATCGACCACGAATACAACTTGGCGGACTTGCTGCGCCGGCCCGACGTGAACTACGAAACGCTCATGTCCCTGGACGGCGGCAAGTACGCCGCCCCGGCAGCACTCAACGGCACCGAGGTCGAGCAGATCGAGATTTCGGCCAAGTACTCGGGCTACATCGAGCGTCAGCACGGCGAGGTGGAGCGTGCGTCGCACTTCGAAAGCCTGAAGCTGCCGGCCGATTTCGACTACGGACAGGTCAAGGCGCTGAGCTTCGAGGTCCGCCAGAAGCTGGACAAGCACCGTCCGGAAACGCTGGGCCTGGCCTCGCGCATCTCCGGCGTGACGCCGGCTGCCATCTCGCTGTTGATGATTCACCTGCGCAAGGGCGGCCACAAGGCCTTCGCCCGTGGGGCCGAACCGACCGAAACCGCCACGGAAGCAGCCGCCGCGCCGCAGTCCGCGGAATGACGGCGCCCATCGATACGCTGCGCGCGGGCGCAGCCGCCATGGGCGTTGCCTTGTCTGACGGGCAGGGCGAGCAACTGCTGGCCTACGGCACGTTGATGCTCAAGTGGAACAAGGTCTATAACCTGACAGCGCTGCGCGACCCCGCCAGCGTGCTGACGCACCATCTGCTCGACAGCCTGGCAGCGGTCGCGCCGTTGCAGCGCGAGTGGCCAGGGGAGGGCAAGCTGCTCGACGTGGGCTCCGGCGGCGGGCTGCCCGGCGTGGTGATCGCCATCATGCGGCCCGACCTGCATGTGAGTTGCCTCGACGCCGTGGCCAAGAAGGCTGCCTTCGTGCAGCAGGTGTCGGCCGAGCTGGAACTGCCCAACTTGCGCGGACTTCACGCACGGGTCGAGTCGCTGACCGGCAGCTACGAGGTGATCAGCTCGCGCGCCTTCGCCTCGTTGCCGGACTTCTTCAACGGCTCGATGAACCTGCTCGCCCCGGGCGGCGTGTGGCTGGCCATGAAGGGCAAGGTCCCCAGCGACGAACTCGCTGTCTTGCCCGAGGGCGTGGCAGTGTTTCACGTGGAACAACTGACGGTTCCAGGCCTCGATGCCGAGCGCTGCATCGTCTGGGCACGCAAAGAAGCCGTCTGAAAGCCGACCAAGGTTGGCCGGAATCACGTTCGATTCCGTAAAAGAAGCAGAGGCACCGGCAAAACCCGGTGCCTCGACCGCCCTCCCGGCATCGTGCTCGCTTAGACTCGTTGCCTCCCTCGCGTTTCTCTCCCGTCTGTTCCCGGCGCTCTTTTTGAGGCAATCCCATGTTCGGCATCGCTGACTACGGCGCATTCGTCGCCGCCATCGTCCTGTTTCTCCTGATTCCCGGCCCGGGCAACCTGGCGCTGATCACGTCGACCAGCAAGGGCGGGATTCGTGGCGGGTTGGCCGCGACGGCCGGGCTGATCCTCGGTGACCAGTGCCTGATGTGGGCCGCGGTGGCGGGCGTTTCGGCCGTGCTGGCGGCGTACCCTGCCGCCTTCAAGGCGGTGCAATGGCTGGGTGCCGGCTACCTGGCGTGGCTGGGCCTCAAGATGCTGCTGGCCAAGCCCGGCTCGGCGCCCATCCTCAACATCAAGCCCAGCCATTTCCTGCGCCAGGCCTTCACCATCACCTTGCTGAACCCGAAGGCGATCGTGTTCTACATGGCCTTCTTCCCGCTGTTCGTGGACCCGGCCCGCCATCAGGGGCTGATCAGCTTCGGCGCCATGGCCGTCACCATTGCGGCGCTGACCTTCCTGTACGGCCTGACCTCGACCCTGCTCACGCACTTCCTGGCCGAGCGCATCCGCGCCAATCCCCGCATTTCCACCACGCTCGAGAAGCTGGCCGGTACCTTCCTGATCGCCTTCGGCATCAAGCTCGCGATTTCCCGCTGATCGACCTCCCGCACTGACATGGCCAAGATTTTCTGCATTGCCAACCAAAAGGGCGGCGTCGGCAAGACCACCACCACCGTCAACCTCGCGGCCGGCCTGGCCAAGGCCGGCCAGCGCGTGCTGATGATCGACCTCGACCCCCAGGGCAATGCCACCATGGGTTCGGGCATCGACAAGCGCCAGCTGGAGCTGACGGTGTACGACGTGCTGCTGGAGTCGGCCTCGGTGGCCGAGGCCCGCGTCAAGGCCGACAAGCTGGTGGAGGGCGGTTGCGGCTACGACGTGCTGGGCGCCAACCGCGAGCTGGCCGGCGCCGAGGTCGAAATGGTGGCCATCGACCGCCGCGAGAAGCGCCTGCGCACCGCGCTGGCCGCGGTCGGTGCCGAATACGACTTCGTGCTGATCGACTGCCCGCCCAGCCTGAGCCTGCTCACGCTCAATGGCCTGTGCGCCGCGCACGGCGTCATCGTGCCGATGCAGTGCGAGTACTTTGCGCTCGAAGGGCTGACCGACCTGGTCAACACCATCAAGCAGGTGCACGCCAACCTCAACAAGAACCTGCAGATCATCGGCCTGCTGCGCGTGATGTTCGATCCGCGCATCACCCTGCAGCAGCAGGTGAGCGAGCAGCTCAAGTCCCACTTCGGCGACAAGGTGTTCGACACCGTGATCCCGCGCAACGTACGCCTGGCCGAGGCGCCGAGCTACGGCCTGCCGGGCGTGGTGTTCGATCCGGCGGCGCGCGGCAGCCAGGCTTTCATTGCCTTCGCGCAGGAGCTGATCGAGAAGATGCCGCCCGCGAGCGCCTTCGCCTCGGGTGCGGTGGCGCCGCCCATTGCCGCGGTCGGCCGCGCCGCGCCTGACCTGGCCATTCCAGACGACGTGCTGGCACCGGCTTCCTCGCCGAACTCCACCAGCGAAAACAATGCCTGACCCACGTCCTGCCTCCGTGTGTTGCTATCAAAGTAATAGCAAATGACGGCGCCCCGCATCCTGCTCTTGCCCGGTTGGCAGAACAGCGGCCCCGGGCATTGGCAAACCCGCTGGGAGTCGGTGTACGGCGACCAGCGCGTCGAGCAGCACGAGTGGATGCGCCCGTTGCGCGGCGACTGGTCGATCCAGCTCGAGGAGGCCGTGCTGGCCGCACCGGGCCCGGTGGTCTTCGCGGCACACAGCCTGGGCTGCATCCTGGTCGCGTCCTGGGCCGCGCATTCGCGCCACACGCACAAGGTGCGCGGCGCCTTGCTGGTCGCGCCCGGGGACCTGGAGCGCGACGACCTGCGCCAGCTGATTCCCGGCTGGGCGCCCATCGTGCGCCAGGCGCTGCCGTTTCCCGCGGTGCTGGTCGCCGCCAACGACGACCCGTACTGCGACGCCGCGCGCTCCCGGCAGCTCGCCCATGACTGGGGTGCCCGCTTCGTCGACGCCGGCCCGGGCGGCCACCTGAATGCCGAATCCGGCCTGGGCGACTGGCCCGAAGGCCGGCACCTATTGAACGAAATCTCGAAAGACACCGACTGATGGCGACCAAGAAACCCAAGGGCCTGGGCCGCGGCCTCGAAGCCTTGCTCGGCCCCACCGCCGCGCCGGCGGCCGACCACGGCAACGGCGACGGCACCCCGGGCTCGCAAGACGGTGGCGCGCAGCGTAATCCGAACACGCTGATGCTCGACCAGATGGTTGCGGGCGTCTACCAGCCGCGCACGCGCATGGACGAGGGCGCGCTGTACGAGCTGGCCGAGAGCATCAAGGTGCAGGGCATCATGCAGCCGATCCTGGTGCGCCGGCTCGACGCCGAATCGGCCGCCGCCAAGAACGCCGAGTACGAAATCATCGCGGGCGAGCGGCGCTTCCGGGCCGCCAAGCTCGCGGGCCTGGACAGCGTGCCGGTGCTGGTGCGCGACGTGCCCAACGAGGCCGCGGCGGCGATGTCGCTGATCGAGAACATCCAGCGCGAAGACCTCAACCCGCTGGAAGAGGCGCAAGGCCTGCAGCGCCTGGTGAACGAGTTCGGCCTCACGCACGAGCAGGCGGCGCAGGCCGTGGGCCGTTCGCGCAGCGCGGCCAGCAACCTGCTGCGCCTGCTGAACCTGGCCGAGCCCGCGCAGCAGATGCTGATGGCCGGCGACATCGACATGGGCCACGCGCGCGCGCTGCTGTCGCTGGACCGCGGCACGCAGATCACCGCGGCCAACCAGATCGCGGCTAAGAAGATGTCGGTGCGCGAGGCCGAGGCGCTGGTGAAGAAGCTCGCGGCCGAGTTCACGCTCACGCCTTCGCGGCGCAGCAACGACGGCGAGAAGTCGCGCGACCTGCAGCGCGTGGAAGAAGAACTCGCCGACCTGCTGACCGCCGAGGTCGAGGTGCGCATCAAGAAGCGCACCAAGCGCGGCGAAAGCGGCGAGCTGGTCATTCACTTCGGCTCCATCGATGCGCTCAACGGACTGATCGAGCGCATCCGCCGAACGGCGGCCTGAAACGGGCCGGCATCTTCCGAATGGCCTGTGGTGTGAACGCGGTGTCGTGCATTCGTTTGGTTGATCAGTGCAATCCTTTGCGCGTATCCTTCGCGACTGAATTTGTTAACTAATATCTCTGAACACAGAGGGAGTCCACCCATGCAGCTCACCAAGTTCCCGCTTGCGGCCATTGCCGCGGGCGCCTTCTTTCTCACCGGTTGTGCGGCCACCGACATGCAGATGGGCAGCCAGTCGGCCAAGACCATGGCCACCGGCAGCGCGGCCGGCGGTGCGACCTCCGGCGAAAGCAGCCAGCTCGAGCGTTGCGAATCGCCGCTCGGCACGGTCTCGCTGATCGAGAACCAGAGCGCCGGTTGGTACACCGTGCTCACCGGCGAATACAAGCTGCCGCCCACCGCCAACCTGCTGCGCCTGCTGGTGCAACAGTCGAACTGCTTCGTCGTCGTGGAACGCGGCGCGGCCGGCATGAACGCCATGACGCGCGAGCGCGCGCTGCAGCAGTCGGGCGAAATGCGCGGCGGCAGCAACTTCGGCCGCGGCCAGATGGTGGCATCCGACTACGGACTGTCGCCGGAAATCGTCTTCAGCAACAGCGATGCCGGCGGCATCGGCGGGGCGCTTGGCGGCCTGGTGGGTGGCGGCCGCGGCCGTGCGCTGGCCCAGCTCGGCGGCAGCATGCAGACCAAGGAAGCCAGCGCGCTGCTGACCCTCATCGACAACCGCTCGGGCGTGCAGGTGGCGGCCGCCGAAGGCAGCGCCTCCAAGACCGACTTCGGCGCCTTCGGTGCGCTGGCCGGCCGCGGCGGCGCTGGCGGCGTCGGCGGCTACACCAACACGGCGCAGGGCAAGGTGATTGCCGCGGCGTTCATGGACGCCTTCAACCAGATGGTCCGTTCGCTGCGCAACTACAAGGCACAGACCGTTCGCGGCCAGGGCCTCGGTGGCGGCGGGCGACTCGGTGTGGACGGCGGCGCGGCACCGTCGCAAACCTACGTGCCCGCAGAGAAGGCACCGGCGCGTCGGCGCAGCAACAGCAACCAATAAACAAAAGCAACCAGCAAGCACGGCAACTGCAAAGCAGAAAGCCCGGTGGCTCTCACGAGCCACCGGGCTTTTTTTATCGTGGCGCCTGAGCGGGCCGAGCCGGCTCAGAGCGCGAAGATCTTGCCCGGGTTCATGATGTTCTTCGGGTCCAGCGCGCGCTTGATGGTGCGCATCATGTCGATGGCGCCGGCACCGGCCTCGGTCACCAGGAAGTCCATCTTGTGCAGGCCCACGCCGTGCTCGCCGGTGCAGGTGCCTTCGAGCGCCAGCGCGCGGCTCACCAGCGCATGGTTGAGTTGCTCGGCCTTCACGCGCTCTTCGGGCACGTTCGGGTCGAGCAGGTAGCCGAAGTGGAAGTTGCCGTCGCCCACGTGGCCGACGAGGAAGTAGGGAATGCCGCTGGCATCGGCCTCGGCCACCGAGTCGAGCAGGCAGTCGGCCAGGCGCGAGATGGGCACGCAGGTGTCGGTGGAGATCACGCGGCAGCCCGGGCGCGACTGCACGGCCGCGAAGTAGCTGTTGTGCCGCGCGGTCCAAAGCCGCGTGCGTTCTTCGGGCGTGCTGGCCCATTCGAAGGCATTGCCGCCGTGGCCGCTGGCGAGCTCCTGCACCGTCTCGGCCTGTTCCTTCACGCCGGCGGGCGAGCCGTGGAATTCCATCAGCAGCATCGGCTCTTCGCGCAGGTCGAGCTTGGCGTACGCGTTCACCATGCGCACCGTGTTCACGTCGATGAGTTCCACGCGCGCGATCGGCACGCCCAGCTGGATGGTCTCGATGGTGGTGCGCACGGCGGCCTCGATGCTCGGGAACGAGCAGATGGCGGCCGACACCGCCTCGGGCAGCGGGTAGATGCGCAGCGTGATCTCGGTGACCACGCCCAGCGTGCCTTCGCTGCCCACCATGAGGCGCGTGAGGTCGTAGCCGGCGGACGACTTCTTCGCGCGCGTGCCGGTGCGGATGACCTCGCCGCTGGCGGTGACCACTTCGAGCGCCAGCACGTTCTCGCGCATCGTGCCGTAGCGCACCGCGTTCGTGCCGCTGGCGCGCGTGGCCGTCATGCCGCCGATGGAGGCGTCCGCGCCCGGGTCGATGGGGAAGAACAGGCCCGTGCTCTTGATCTCTTCGTTGAGCTGCTTGCGCGTGACGCCCGGCTGCACCGTCACCGTGAGGTCGTCGGCATTGATCGACAGCACCTTGTTCATGCGCGACACATCGATGCTGATGCCGCCTTGCACCGCCAGCAGGTGCCCTTCGAGCGACGAACCCGCGCCGTAGGGAATGACCGGCACGCTGTGCTCGCTGGCGAGCTTCACGGCATCGGCCACGTCCTGCGTGCTTTCCGCGAACACCACGGCCGAGGG
Organism: Variovorax sp. AC103; assembly: GCF_979254005.1. Classification (NCBI taxonomy): domain Bacteria; kingdom Pseudomonadati; phylum Pseudomonadota; class Betaproteobacteria; order Burkholderiales; family Comamonadaceae; genus Variovorax; species Variovorax sp. AC103. The sequence goes on from NZ_CEEDFC010000002.1 coordinate 302,938, forward strand.
CGGCGGTGCGTCGAACGACGATTCGTCGCGCCCGTGCTGCGTGCGCACCGCCATCGCCGTGGAACAGTTGGCGCCGAAGCGCGTCTTCAGGCCGTCGATGAGTGCGGCAGGAACGTCGCGCAGATGAAGCTCCGGCATCAGGTGCGAGGTTTGGGTCGGGGCGTTCATCGGGCGTCTCCTGGCAGGGTGAGAGGGTTCGGGATCAAGCGGGGAGGGGCCATTTTACGGAGCGCGCACCATAATGCGCTTCGGAAAAAACATGAACCCTACGACCCTCAGCGCTCTCGCGGCCTTCCCGTCGCAACTGGAGGCCCACTACGCGGCCATTCCCGCCGCCTACAGGCACTGGACGCCGCCCTCGTGGGAGGGCGTGCCCAGCGAGGCCTTTACCGCCATCGAGCAGCTCTGCCATGTGCGCGACATCGAGATCGAGGGCTACCACGTGCGCTTTCGCCGCACGCTGGCCGAAGCCCATCCGACACTGGCCTCCATCGACAGCGAGCCGCTGGCCGTCGAGCGCGGCTACGGCACGGCCGACGCGCAGAAGGTGCTGGCCGACTTCCGCATGGCGCGCATCCAGACGATGGAAATCGTCTCGAGCCTGAGCGACGCCCAACTGCAGCGCACGGCCGTGTTCGAGGGCTACGGCCCGCTCACGATGCGCAGCCTCATTCACTACCTTTGCAGCCACGACCAGCAGCATCTTGCAGGCCTGCAGTGGCTGGCCGGCAAGATCGACGCTTCCACCGTCGGCGCCTAACCCCTTCAGGAGCCTCCAATGGGCAACCGACTCTCACAGATCGCCACCCGCACGGGCGACGACGGCACCACCGGCCTCGGCGACAACACGCGCGTGCCCAAGGACCATCTGCGCGTGCACGCGATGGGCGACGTGGACGAGCTCAACTCCAACATCGGCGTGTTGCTGTGCGAGCCCCTGCCAGAGCCCGTGCGCGAGCTGCTGGTCGACGTGCAGCACCAGCTCTTCAACCTGGGCGGCGAGCTGTCGATGCCGGGCTTCACGCTGCTGAAGGCCGAGGCGCTGCTGCAGCTGGACAACGCGCTGGCCGAGCACAACGCCGCCTTGCCGCGCCTGGCCGAGTTCATCCTGCCGGCGGGCACGCGCGCCGCGTCGCTCGCGCATGTGTGCCGCACGGTGGCGCGCCGGGCCGAGCGTGCGGTGGTCGCGCTGGGTGCGAACGAACAGCTCAACGATGCGCTGCGGCAATACCTCAACCGGCTCAGCGACCTGCTCTTCGTGCTGGCGCGCGTGCTCAACCGCATGGACGGCGGCGACGACGTGTACTGGAAGAGCGAGCGCATGGCGCGCGCGGCCGAGGCAGAGGCAGAGGCAGAGGCAGAAGCTGACACCCAGGAGGCCCCATGAAATTCCCGAACACCTTTCACGCGTCGCTCACCGCAGCGATGGTCGCAACGCTGTGGTTGCCCGTTGGCGCGCAGGCGCAAAGTGCCGACAACCCACCCCAGGCCCAGCGGGCGCACACCCTCAACTCGCCCTCGCGCAGCGGCAAGGTCGTGGGCAGCGTGCAGCGCGGCACCAACGCCGCGGGCCGTGGCGTCAACCGTGCGGACGCCGCCGCGCGACGCGGTGTGAACAACGTGTCGGAGAAGGCGAGCCGGCCCGTGCGCAACGTGGGCGAAGCCTTCGGTCGCAAGCTGTCGCCAGGGTCCGGCGGGCGGGCGCGCCCACCGGCCGTGGGGCCGCAGGGCAACGCGCCCTGATCTCGGTGCCTCGGGGGGCAGTTCGGGGTGCGCTCACGCCGACGGGGTACCTTGCTCCGCGAATGTCCCCCGGCCTGCGGCCTCCTCCTTTATTTCGCTGCGCAAGGCACCCCATCGGCGTGAGCGTTTTCACCGCCGTGGTTGATCGGCCGTTCACCGACAGCGTGCCCAAGTGAACAGGGCGTCGGGTGCTTCCCGCAGCGAAATGAAGGAGGAGGGGCGCAGCCCCGGGGGACGTTCGCGGAGGGAAGTACCCGGCTGCCTGTTCACACGCCCTGCACAGGAGACCGCCGAACATCGGTAACTCATGAAGAGAAACAGGCATGCCAAGAAACATCGAGATCAAGGCCCGCATCGACAGCGTGGACCGCGTTGCAACCATCGCAGCAACGCTGGCCGACCAGGGCCCCATCGAGATCGCGCAGGACGACACCTTCTTCCGCTGCAACGACAGCGCCGACCGCCTCAAGCTGCGCACCTTCGCGCACGACCGCGCCGAGCTGATCTTCTACCGCCGCGCCAACAGCAGCGGGCCGAAGGAATCGTTCTACCTGATCACGCCCTGCACCACGCCCGACGTGCTGCGCGAATCGCTCACGCTCGCGTGGGGCCAGGCCGGGCGCGTGCGCAAGCAGCGACGGTTGTTCATCGCTGGCCGCACGCGTGTGCACCTCGACCGCGTCGAAGGCCTGGGCGAGTTCCTCGAGCTCGAAGTGGTGCTGGAAGAGGGCGAGTCCGCAGAGGCCGGCACGGCCGAAGCGCACGCGCTCATGGCACGGCTGGGCGTGGGCGCCGACCAGCTGGTGCAGGGCGCCTACGTCGACCTGCTGAACGCCTCGATCAGCAGCGCCTGATCAATCAGCGCCAGCCCGCGGCCTTGAGCTGGTCCGCCAGCAGCTGCGCGACCTTTTCATAGCCTCGTGCATTGGCATGGATGCGGTCGGAGCGCAGCGACGCGTCCGACAGCACGCTCGAATACACATTGGGCACCAGCAGCGCCTGCTGCGACTTGGCCACCTCTTCGTAGAACGGCGCGTCGCTGAGCGAACCGACCGCCGCGCGCATCGCATCGGGCGCCGGCGTGGCCAGCACGGCGACGTAAGGCGTGTGCGCACGTGCCTGCGTGATCAGCGCCGCGAGGTTGTCGCGCGTGGCCGTGGCCGACACGCCGCGCAGCATGTCGTTGCCGCCGATGCCGATCAGGATGGCGTCGTAGGCGCCCGCGTTCAGCAGCGCGGGCAACCGCTGCAGTGCGCCATCGGAGGTGTCGCCGTTGACGCCCTCGTTGTCGACCTGCCAGCCCGTGAGCTCGCCGAGTTTCACGGGCCACGCTGCCTCGGGCGGTGCGCCGTAGCCATGGGTCAGGCTGTCGCCGATGGCCAGCACGCGGGCATCGGACTTCAGTGCGGCGATGGTGGGCTTGCGCTTGCCGCAGGCCGACAAGAGGGCCAGGGCGGGCACGAAGGCCCCCAGGTGGAGGAGGTGTCGTCGCTTCATGTGGCGCGCAGCATAAACGCAGCCACAGGGCTCGCCGGCGCTTGCCCCTTTGCGCGGAAAGCGCATAAGCCTCCCCGTTTTTGTTCGTTCCCCGGCGCAGGGCGCAGGCGAAGAATCGCGGCCCTGCACGTTCATTCATCACGGGGTTCGACACCATGCCCACGCCTGCGACGCTTCTCAATCGCCACCGCTTCCTGCGCCACGTGGCCGCGCTTTCCACCGCCTTGCTGGTGGCACCCCTTGCCGCCTGGGCCGCACCCGCCACCGGCGAGCCCGTGTGGTTCGGCGTGAGCGGGCCGCTCACCGGGCAGAACGCGCAGTACGGCGCGCAGTGGAAGGCGGGCTTCGACCTGGCGCTGGACCACATCAACGCGCAGGGCGGCATCCTGGGCCGTCCGCTGGCCTACAACTTCGAGGACAGCCAGAGCGATCCGCGCCAGTCGGTGGCCATTGCGCAGAAACTGGTGAACGACAAGCGCGTGCTCATCGAGCTGGGCGACTTCTCCAGCCCCGCATCGATGGCCGCCTCGCCCATCTACCAGCGCGCGGGCCTGGTGCAGCTGGGCTTCACCAACTCGCACCCCGACTTCACCAAGGGCGGCGACTACATCTGGAGCCCCTCCATCAGCCAGGCCGACGCGCAGCCGCTGCTGGCCGAGCTCGCGGTGAAGACGCTGGGCTTCAAGCGCATCGCGGTGCTCTACCTCAACACCGACTGGGGCCGCACCAGCAAGGACGTGCTGGTGAAGGCCGCGCAGGAGCGCGGCGCGCAGCTCGCCATTGCCGAGGGCTACCAGCCCGACGAGAAGGACTTCCGCTCGACGCTGGTGCGCGTGCGCGACGCCAACCCCGACGGGCTGGTGCTCATCTCCTACTACCCCGACGGCGCGCTCATCGCGGGCCAGGTGCGCAGCGTGGGCCTGAAGCAGCCGATCGCTGCAGTGGGTTCGGTGTATTCGCCCAAGTTCATCGAGCTCGGCGGCGCGGCGGTCAACGGCATCCACACCAACACGGCCTTCTATCCCGAGGAGCCGCGCACCGAGGTGCAGGACTTCGTGATGAGCTTCCGCGCCAAGTACAACAAGGAGCCCGATGCGTTCAACGCCTACGCGTACGACGCGGTGGTGTACGCCGCGGCGGCGCTGCGCCAGGCCGGCCCCAAGGCCGACCGCAAGGCGGTGCGCGACGCGTTCTACAAGATCAAGGACGTGCCGAGCGTGATCTTCGGCAAGGCCAACTTCGATGCGCAGACGCGCCGCGTGGTCGGGGTGAAGAGCGTGAACCTGGTGGTGAAGGACGGCAAGTGGGCGCAGCTGGACGAGAAGGCGGCCGTGGCCTCCACGAAATGACCGGGTCTTGGCGTTGTTCCCTCTCCCTCTGGGAGAGGGCTAGGGTGAGGGCAGTCGGCCTCGCAACATCGCGCGGCGTTGATGGCCGCGTGCCCTCACCCCAACCCTCTCCCAGAGGGAGAGGGAGCAAGGCAGGCAGCACCGCATGAGCTTCACCTCCTTCTTCGACTACACCGTCAACGGCCTGATCATCGGCAACATCTACGCGCTGCTCGCGGTGGGCCTCGCGCTGATCTTCGGCGTGTCGCACCTCATCAACTTCGCGCACGGCTCGGTGTACACGGTGGGTGCGTACATCGGCTGGGCCAGCATCACCTACCTGCACACGCCGCTGCCCGTGACCATCCTGCTCGTGGTGCTGGGCTCCGGCGCGCTGGGCATGCTGATCGAGCGCGTGGGCCTGCGGCCGCTGCAGGGCGCGGCACGCATCGCGCCGCTGCTGGCCACCATCGGCATCAGCTTCGTGCTCGACATCCTGGTGCAGCTGGTGTTCAGCCCCGACCCGCGCTCGCTGCCCACGCAGCTGCCCGACTGGCGCCTGCAGATCGGCACCGGCACCATCGGCGCGCTCGACATCCTCATCGCGGGCATCGGCATCACGAGCGCGGCGGTGCTGTTCGGCTTCTTGCGTTTCACCAGGCTCGGCTGGGCCGTGCGCGCCACCGCGCAGGACCGCGACGCGGCGCAGCAGATGGGCGTGGACGTCGACCGCGTGAACCAGACCGTGTTCGCCATCGCCGCCGCGCTGGGCGGGCTCTCGGGCCTGCTGGTGGGCATGTACTACAACAACATCAGCCCGGCGATGAGCTTCCAGGCCACGCTCAAGGGCGTGGTGGCCACGGTGGTCGGCGGCGTGGGCAACGTGCCGGGCGCCATCGTCGGCAGCCTGCTGCTGGGGCTCATCGAGAGCTACGGCGTGGCGATTCTCGGCACGCCGTACCGCAACCTGTTCGCCTTCGCGCTGCTGCTGGTGATCCTGGTGTGGAAGCCCAACGGCCTGTTCGGCCGCAAGCGCGCGTTGCCGCCCGAGCCGCTCACGGGCACCTTCATCGCGCCGAGCAAGCCGTGGCACATACCGCCGCGTGTGCTGCTCGCGCTGTTCGCCGCGGCGGCGGCCTTGCCGCTGTTCGATCCGTCGCCGTACCTGCTGCAGACGCTCACCAACGCATGGCTCTACGGTGCGCTCGCGCTCAGCCTCACGCTGGTGGCCGGCACCATCGGGCAGATCTCGCTGGGCCATGCGGGGCTGCTGGCCATCGGCGCGTATGCCTCGTCGCTGCTGGTGCTCGACCTGCACCTGCCGGTCGGCACGGGCATCGTGGCGGCGGGCCTTCTCACGTCGTTGATCGGCACCGCGCTGATCTTCCCGGCCTTCCGGCTGCGCGGCCACTACGTGTCGATCGCCACGCTCGGCATCGGCGAGATCGTGGCGCTCACGATCCTGAATTGGGAAAGCCTCACGCACGGGCCCATCGGCGTGTCGGGCATTCCGCCGCTGTCGCTGTTCGGGCGCGACGCCTCGTCGAACGAGGCCATCTACTGGGCCTCGTTCGGTGCGATGGTGCTGCTGGCCCTGCTGCAGTGGCGCCTGCTGCGCTCGCACCTGGGCCGCACCTTCCGCGCGGTGCGCGAGGACGAGGTGGCCGCGCGCGCCTACGGCGTGAGCCCCGACCGCTACAAGGCGATGGCCTTCGGCTTCGGCGGCTTCGCGGCCGGCGTGAGCGGCGCCTTCACCGCGCACATGTACTCGTACATCAACCATGAGACCTTCGGCTCGCAGATCTCGATCCTCGCGCTGACCATGGTGATCCTGGGCGGCCTGGGGAACATCAGCGGCGCGCTGCTCGGCGCGGTCGCGCTCGTGAGCCTGCCGGAGCTGTTCCGCGTGACGGCCGAGTACCGCATGCTGATCTACGGCGTCGCGCTGCTCCTGTTGATTCGCTTCCGCCCGCAAGGTCTGCTGGGCACTGTCTGAAAGAACCACACCATGAGCCACCTGAACGACTACCTCGCCGAGAAACGCGCTGCCGTGCTGGCACGCCATGCCGCTGTCGAAGCGGGCACCGCCAAGCCCGCGCAATTGAAGGCCAGCGTCAAGGCCGAGGGCCGCAGCGGCGTGCGCCGCCTGCGCATCCGCGAGCACCAGGTCATCAGCGACAGCCCGCCCGATTTCGCGGGCTACAACCTCGGGCCCAGTTCCCCCGAGCTGCAGCTGGGCGTGCTGGGCACCTGCGTGACGCACATCTTCCTGATCCATGCGGCCGAGCGCCAGGTGCCGCTCGAGAGCCTGGAGGTGGAAGTGACCGGCGTCATCGATCCGCGCGGCGGCAAGCCGGGCCACGAGCAGACGCCGATCTGGCCGCACGAGATCGGCTACACGGTGCACATCGATTCGACCGCGAGCCGAGAGGAGATCGACGCGCTGTTCGAGGCGGTGGAGCGCAACTGCCCCATCCTCAACCTGCTGCGCAACCCGCAGACCATTCGCGCCGAGGTGAAGCTCGTCAACTCGAAGGCCCGCACCGTGGATCAAACCGCCGATGCCCTCGCTGCTTGAAATCCGCGGCCTCGTGCGCCGCTTCGGCGGGCTCACGGCCGTCAATGCCGTGGACCTGCACGTGCGCGAGGGCGAACTGCTCAGCGTGATCGGGCCGAACGGCGCGGGCAAGACCACGCTGTTCAACCTGGTCACAGGCCTCGACCGGCCCGACGAAGGGCAGGTGCTGTTCGACGGGCAGGACATCACCGGCCTGCCGGCGCAGCAGCTCGCGCAGCGCGGCCTGGCGCGCACCTTCCAGCATGGGCGCGTGTTCGCGAACCTCTCGGTGCTCGACAACGTGCTGGTGGGCGCGCACACGCGGCTGCGCGCCGTGAAACCGCGCGTGGGCGGCATCCCGGGCCTGGGCGCGTTGGCCGAGCTCGCGCTGGCGCTGCTGCAGCCCGGCGCCGTGCGCCGCGAGGAACAGGCCCTGCGCGAAGAAGCGCGCGAGATCATCGCGCTGTTCGGCGAGCGTCTGGCACCGCGCGTGGACCACCCGGCCTACAGCCTGTCGTACGCCAACCGACGCCGTGTGGAGATCGCACGGGCATTGGCGCTCAAGCCCCGCCTGCTGCTGCTCGACGAACCCACCGCGGGCATGAACGAGAGCGAGACGGCCGAGATGCTGGAGATCATTCGCGGCCTGAAGGCGCGCGGCCAGACCATCCTGCTGATCGAGCACAAGCTCGACCTGGTGATGCAGCTGTCCGACCGCGTGGCCGTGCTCGACGACGGCCGCAAGATCGCCGAAGGCCTGCCCGACGAAGTGCGCAACGACCCAGCGGTGATCGAAGCGTACCTGGGGCATCGCCATGTGGGCACGGCACGGACGCAGACGCAGACGCAGACGCATGCAGAGGCAGAGGCGGTCTCCGCATGATCGCCACCGTCGCCCGCTCCGGTCTTGCTCCCTCTCCCCAGCGGGGAGAGGGTTGGGGTGAGGGTCTGCCTGAACGCACCACCGCGCCCGCATCCAGCGGCTCGAAACATCCCCTGCTCCAGCTCAAGAAGATCAACAGCTTCTACGGCCCCGTGCAGGCCCACTTCGACCTCGACATCGAGGTGCGCAAGGGCCAGATCGTGAGCCTGCTCGGCGGCAACGCCAGCGGGAAGTCGACCACCATGAAGATCGTGCTCGGGCTGCTCAAGCCGCGCTCGGGCGAAGTGAACTTCAACGGTGCCTCGACGCTGGGCCTGAGCACGCCGCAGATCATCCGCCAAGGCATCGGCTCCGTGCCCGAGGCCCGCCGCCTGTTTCCCGCGATGACCGTGCGCGAGAACCTGCTGATGGGCGCCTATGCGCGCAGCGACCGCAAGGCCGTGGCCGAAGACCTCGAGCGCATGCTCGAGCTCTTTCCGCGCGTGGCCGAGCGCATCGAGTTCCAGGCCGGCACGCTGTCGGGCGGCGAGCAGCAGATGGTGGCCATGGCGCGCGCGCTCATGGGCCGCCCGCAGCTCATCTGCATGGACGAGCCGACCATGGGCCTGTCGCCGCTGTACGTCGACAAGGTGCTGGAGCTCATCGCGCGCATCAACGCGCAGGGCGTGTCGGTGTTCATGGTCGAGCAGAACGCCAGCCTGGCGCTGCAGATCGCGCACCACGGCTACGTGCTGCAGACCGGGCGCATCGTGCTGTCGGGCCCGGCGCGCGAGCTGCTGGCCGACGCGCGCATCCGCGATGCGTACCTGGGCGGCAGCGACGCCGCGCGCACCGCTTCCTGATCCAGACCACCCACGGAGAAACACACAATGTCCTTGAAGCTCGACCACATCGTCATCGCGGTCCACGACCTGGAACGCACCATCGCCGACTACGGCGCGCTCGGCTTCCACGTGGTGCGCGGCGGCGACCATCCGGGCCGCGCCACGCACAACGCGTTGGTGGTGTTCGGCGACGGCAGCTACTTCGAGCTGATCGCATGGCGCGAACCGTCGCCCACCGAACGCTGGTGGCAGCTGCTGCAGCGCCACGGCGAGGGCGTCGTCGACTTTGCGCTGCTGCCCGCCAGCACCGCGGCCACCGTGGCCGATGCGAAGGCGCGCGGCCTGCTGCTCGAAGGCCCGCTCGACGGCGGGCGCGTGCGCCCCGACGGCGAACGCCTGCGCTGGCAGACGGCGCGCTCGCCGTCGGCCGACCTGCCGTTCCTGTGCGGCGACCTCACGCCGCGCGCTCTGCGCGTGCCCGAAGGCGAGGTGCGCGTGCATGCCAACGGCGCACTCGGCGTGGCGAGCCTGGCCATTGCCGTGCGCGACCTCGATGCCACGCTGGCGCGCTACCGTGCCTTGCTTGGCACTGGACACGACAACACGGACACGCACATCGGCGAGCCCGTGGCGGTGCCGGCCAGCAATGTGCGCGTGGCGGTCATCGCGCTGGGCGGCAGCGTGCTGGTGCTGTCGTCGCCGCGCGAGAACGCGACGAATGCAGGGGAGGGCAGCGGCACGCTCGCGCAGCGCATCGCCGCGCGCGGCGAGGGCCCGTACGCGCTCGTGCTGCACACCGGCAAGCCGCAGTCGACCGGCACGCTCGACCTGGCGCGCACGCATGGCGCGTCGATCGAGCTCGACCTGCCGCCGGTGGGGCGCGAAACGAAGCCCGGCCATCACACATACACGGCCGACGGCGTCGTGGGCGGATGAGCTGAACTGCGTGGCGCCGACGGGCCGTGCAGGACAAGGCCCCGCCCCGATACCAGCGCTTACCTGATTTCACCTGACCGCGACCTGAAGTGTCCGAAGCCGACACAAGCGGGGCACACAATGGACTCGTCAACAACGCATGAAGGAGTTCCAGATGATCCGCAATTCAAAGAGCATGGCCGTTGCCGCCGCGGCGCTTGCAATGTGCATGGCCGCGGGGAGCGCCTTTGCGCAAGACCGCCGCTTCGACGGTCGCCCGGGTCCCGGCGGCGATGGCCGCTTCGAACAGCGTGGCCCCAATGGCGACCACCGTGGCGGCCCTCCGGGCTACCGCGGCAACCAGGACTTCCGCGACGGGCGCCAGTTCGATCGCCGCGGCTTCCCGCAGCCGCACGCCGAATGGCGCCGTGGTGGCCGCGTGCCGCCCGAGTACCGTGGCCGCAACTATGTGGTGCAGGACTGGCGTTCCTACCGCCTGCAGCAGCCGCCCCGTGGTTACCAGTGGGTGGGCGTGGGCGGCGACTTCGTCCTCGCGGCGATTGCCACCGGTGTGATCGCCAACATCATCGCAGGCCAGTAAACAGACGCTGTTTCGGCTTCAGCACGCAACAGACGAACGCCGCAGGCCTGAAGGCTTGCGGCGTTTTTTTCAGACCAATGCGGTGGGTGCGGACTGGGCGCAGACGTTGCGCCCGGTGATGGTCAGGCGCAAGCCGCCGCCGTGCCATTCGAGCCAGTTGAGGCCCACGTACGCGTCGATGTCGGCGTCGTCGATGCGGTCGGCCTGTCGGCTCTGCAGCAGCTCCACCGTGGCGGGCAGGGCCCGTCTCAACCGCTCGCGGCGCTCTGCTGCATCGGCCGCCTTGAGGGCGGCCCTGGTTTGCTGTTGCTGCTGCTGCGGGGTCGATGCCATTGCTGATCCGTTTCCAGGAAGCCAGGGAATTAACCCGAATGTACGCCCCCTGTGTGAAGCCGCATTCTTCTTTTTTAACCTTTCTGTCGTCCGCAGTACACACCCTGCAACTGCCGCTGGACAGGCTCTAGATTTCGTAGTGCGAGGCCTTGGCCTCGTCGCCCAGCGCCTTTTCCACGACGGCACGTGTCAGCGTCGGCGCGAACGACTCGATGAATGCGTAGACATACTTGCGCAGGTAGGTGCCCCGGCGCACCGCCAGCTTGGTGAGGTTGATGCCGAACAGGCGCCCCGCGTCGAGCGCACGCAGCTGCGTGTCGCGCTCGGCCTCGTAGGCCACGCCGGCAACGATGCCCACGCCCAGGCCCAGTTGCACGTAGGTCTTGATCACGTCGGCGTCCATCGCGGCCAGCACGATGTTGGGCTGCAGCCCGCGCTGCTCGAAGGCCTCGTCGATGCGCGAGCGGCCCGTGAAGCCGGTGTCGTAGGTGATGAGCGGGTAGCGCGTGAGCGCGTCGAGCGTGAGCGGCGCGTCCAGCAGCGGATGGCCCGGCGGCACGATCACCGAATGCGTCCAGCGGTAGCAGGGCAGGGCGACCAGCTGCGGGTAGTCGCCCAGCGCCTCGGTGGCGATGCCCACGTCGGCCTCGCCGTCGAGCAGCATCTGCGCGATCTGCTTGGGCGAACCCTGGTGCAGGTGCAGTTTCACGTTCGGGAACTGGGTGCGGAATTCCTGCACCGCCACCGGCATGGCGTAGCGCGCCTGCGAATGCGTGGCCGCCACCGAGAGCAGGCCGCTTTGCTGCGCCACGAACTCCTGGCCCGCGTGCTTGAGGTTGCTGCTCTCCATGAGCATGCGTTCGATGATCGGCAGCACGTGGCCGCCGGGCTCGGTGAGCCCGGTGAGCCGCTTGCCGGCGCGCACGAAGAGCTCGATGCCGAGCTCCTCCTCGAGTTCGCGGATCTGCCGGCTCACGCCGGGCTGCGAGGTGTGAAGGGTGTGGGCGACTTCGGTCAGGTTGAAGCCGCAACGAACGGCCTCGCGTACCGAGCGCAGTTGTTGGAAGTTCATCTGCCGCGGAGGTGAGTCAGGAAAGTCAGGGCCCCGGACGAGGCCGAGGGGCGATTCTCGGCAGAAGTGCTTATTCGGGGAACGATGCGTTTGTTGGTTCCACATGAACAAAACATCTTTAAGGCGTTTGCTGCCGATTCGAGGAGGGCGTGGGGGTTGAGTGCGCCGGCCGCTCGGCGCCTCGTGCCGCGCCCCTAAACTGCCCGCCAACCCTGGCCTTCGCCAGGCACCACACACGCACCGACCGCACATGGGTAATCGCTCCTGGCTCTATCTCGAACACCGCACCGCAGCCGATGACGAAGAGGCCGCCTCCACCGAATTCGGCGCGGCCAACAACAACTTTCCCGTGCTCTGGCAGATCCTGCTGGCCGACGGCGCGGCGGGCGCGGCCATCGACCACCAGCGCGTCTTCGGCGATGCCGGCACCCGCAACCTCGCCAGCGACGCGCACGCCGCGCTGGGCCGCGTGCGGCGCATGCAGGCCTTCGTGGGGCAGCATCCGATGCTGCACACGCTGCCGCAGGTCGCGCTGCAGTTCGAGGCGCTGGCGCTGCACCTGGCCGCGCTGATCGACGAGGCGCCCGAAGGCACCCGGGCGTGCCTGTCCGCCGACCTGGACGAGCTGTCGTGGATGGACGGCGATGCGCAGCAGGACGGCTTCATCGAGCGCAGCCGCAACGAATGCAATGCGCGGTGGGCGCGCGTGCAGCGTTGCATCGACGGCGGCAACCACCCGGGCTTCGACGCCGAACTCGGCATCAAGCGCTTCTCGGACTGGGAGGGCTGGGCCTGGCAGTTCGGCCTGGGCGGTGTGTCGCATCCGTACTTCAACGGCTACGAGCCGCCGCGCGACGAGCGCTTCGAAGACTTCATGGCGAATGAAGGCGACGAGCAAGACGGGGAAGCCGGAGAAGACCGCGACTGGGACAACCACCTGGACGGCCCGCTCTGGCGCTTCGAGGCCAACGGCCTGTGGGGCGTGCGCTTCTCGCAAGACGGCGAGCGGCGCACCGTGGCCGAGCCCGCATGGGACGACATCCGCGCCAGCGGCGCGAGCGACGCGCGCCTGCTGTGGGTGTCGCGCGGCGAGCACACCGGCCTGCTGCTTGCGCACACCGATGCGCCGCGCGTGCTGCTCGAACCGCAGCTCGACGAGGCGTGGGACTTCGAGGACGACATCGCCACCGTGCTGGTGGGCGACCACATCGGCCTGCTGCGCCCGGACGGCAGCTGGCTCATGGCGCCCTCGGTCGACGAGATCTGGAGCTTCGCCGGCGGCATGGCGCGCGCCCGCGTGGGCGAGCGCCAGGGCTATGTCGATGCGCAGGGCCGGTGGGCCGTCGCGCCGCAATTCGACGAGGCCGAGGACTTCGCGCCCTGCGGCCTCGCACCCGCGCACACCGACGCCGGCTGGGGCCTGGTGCGCACCGACGGCGCATGGGCCGTGCCGCCGGGTTTCGACACCCTCGAGTGGCACCACGACTGGGACGCCTTCGAGGCCACGCGCGGCGGCAAGACCGGGCTCATCGATGCGCAGGGCCGCGTGGCGGTCGAGCCGGTGTACGAGGTGCTGGAGCTGCTCGAGGAATATCCCGTCGAGATGCTGCAGGCCGCCGACGCGGCGCCGGGCCATGCGCCTGTGGCCCGGCCGAAGCGCTTCGCCGTGCAGCGCGAAGCCGGCCGGTGCGGGCTGATCGACGCGCAGGGCCAGGTGCTGGTGCCCTTCGACTACGGCCTGTTCGAATCGCTGGAGCCGCTGACCGGCGAGGAGCGCGCCCACGCGATGGTGCAGCGCGACCTGGTGCGCGTGGCGTCCAAGGGCGGCCGCACGGCGAAGAACGCGCCGTGGCTGCGCGGCATCTACGACATCGGCGCCGGCCGCGAGCTGGTGCCCTGCAGGCACCGCACGGTGCAGCCGCTGACGTGGGGCACGCAGGACATCGGCTGGCTGGTGGCCGACCCGCTGCCGCGCGCCGAGAAGACCGACAAGACCGCCAAGGGACAGCTGGCCGTGGGCGTGCTGCGCGCCGACGGTTCCACGCTGCATCCGCAGGCCTACCCCTGGATCGCGTCGCCGGTCTCCGTGAGCGAGGGCTGGTACGCCGTGCTGGTCCGCTCCGAACTGCGCAAGCGCTGGAGCGCCGGCGAGCCGGTGAAGGCCGCGCGCAACGACCGCGACGTGTACGTCTGGCTGCATGCCGACGGCCGCGAGCAGGAGCACGCCGCGCACATGGCCGCGCGCCATGCGGCGGGCGACCTGCGGGCGGCCTACGAGCTGGCCTGCCATCTGCGCGACGGCGAGGGCGTTCCGGCCGACGCAGCGCAGGCCCTGAAATGGATGGCGCGCGCCGCCGGCGTGCGTGCGCCCGGCGATGCGCCTGCCAGCGCGTCACCGGGCGGCTTGCCCGAAGCCATGCGCGAGTTCGCGCTGATGCTGCGCACGGACGCGGCGGGCACGGGCGCCGATCTGGCCGGCGCGCGCGCATGGCTCGTCCACGCCGTTGCGCACGGCGGCGCCGACGACGCGGAAACCCTGGCCCAGCTGGGCTACATGCTCTTTGAAGGGCAGGGCGGCGAACGCGACCCCGAGGCCGGCGTGCGGCACTACGAGGCGGCCGCCGAACGCGACAACCTCATGGCGCTGTTCAACCTGGGGCTGGCGTTGCGGGCCGGCGAGCAGGTAGCGCCCGACCTGGCGCGCGCCGCGGGCTACTTCCGCCGCAGCGACGAAGCCGGCGACCACGACGGCACGCTGCAGCTCGGCGTCACGCTGTGCAGGCAGGCCGCGGCAGCGGGCGGGAAGGATGGCGACGGTGCCGTCGATGCGGCGCAGGCGAAGGTGTTCTACGCCGAGGCGGCCTACGCGTTCCAGAAGCTGGCCGAAGACGACGACAGCCGCCTGCAGGGCTGGGGTTGCTACGAGCTGGGCATGCTGCGCCTTCACGGGCATGGCGCGCCGCCGGAGGCCGTCGAGGCCGAACGCTGGCTGCTGGCCGGCGCCGCGCTCGACGACTGCGAGCAGAACCTGGAAAGCCAGCGCGCCTGTGTCGAAGACCTGGCGCAGGTGCTCTACGGCGACCGCGAGAGCCCGCTGTTCGACGCGCGCAAGGCGGCCGAATGGGCGCAGCGCCTGCGGGCGCTGCCCGCTACCACGTCGGATGAACCGGGGTGAACACCGGCCGGAAAAGGTGCCGCCGCACGATCTCGCCGTACCCCCGGTAGTAGAAATTGCCGTTCGCCGCCAGCACCGCCGCGCGGTGCCTGCGGAAGTACACCGGAATCTCGTACCAGGGCATGGTCGGCGCGCGGTGGTGCACGTGGTGCAGGTTGTTGAACAGGTACAGCAGCCCGAACACGACGTTCGACTCGACGATGGCCACGCGCTCGTGCGGCGTGTCGGCCCAGCGGTGCTCGGTGAAGGTGCGCAGCGAGCCCAGCATCATCCCGGGGTACACGACGTACAGCAGGTACTCGCCCAGGCCCATGCCGCAGACGGCCGTCACGTAGTACAGCACCGGCGCCACGCTCAGCGCATGCCAGCCCCATGTCGGCAGGCGCGAGAAGTTGCCCGAGAGCACCTGGCCGGCTTCGAAGCGCACCAGCTTCCACAGCCGCAGGAACGGCCCCAGCACCACGCGGAAGGCGATCGTCTGGTTGGCCATGTACATCCACCGCCACACCGGCCCGTAGCCGGCCCAGGCGGGCGCGGAGTGGTAGGCGCTTTCGTTGTCGCGCTCCGGGTGCGTCAGGTGGAAGTTGACGTGGTGCGAACTGTGGCCGCGGTTGTAGAACGGGTACGGCAGCCACAGGTTGAGCGGCGGCCACACCACCGCGTGGCGCAGCCACTTCGGCAGGTGCCGCATTGCATGGATGCTCTCGTGCTGCAGCGAGAAATGCAGCTGCGCGAGAAAGCCGCCGAGCACGAACAACGCCCAGCCCGGCAGCGCCGCGTGCCACCACAGCAGCGCGGCCCATGCGGCGTAGAGCGCGCCGGCCAGCAGCAGGGTGGGCACTTCGTAGTGCCACCACCAGTGGCGGCGCGCGGACGGCTTTTCCGTGAGGGGCGTGGCAGTCGATGTCATGGTGAAGGACTGCATGCTAGGTAGCAAGCGACCGCTTGCATGCGCGCATTTCGCATAAGCATGGACGTGAAACTTCGTTCGTCGCGCCGCGGGGTGCGGCCTACGCTCGCCGGCTCCGCTGTGTTCCCTCTGCCATGAAAAACTTCCTTCTCCGCCTGGCCCTGGCGTTGCTCGCCGCACTGGCCACCGATGCGCAGATCCACGCCGCCACGGTGGACGACTACCCGAGCAGGACCCTGCGCGTGGTCGTGCCGTATCCCGCCGGCGGCATCGCCGACAAGATCGCCCGCGAGGTCGCCGAGCAGCTGGCGCAGCGCCTCAGGCAGCCCGTGGTGGTCGAGAACCGCAGCGGCGCGGCCGGCAACATCGGCTTCGACCACGTGGCGCGCCAGCCGGCCGACGGCTACACGCTGCTGCTCGCGCCCGCCTCCAACCTCACGGTGCAGCCGGCGCTCTTCAAGCAGCTGAGCTACGACCTCGCGCGCGACTTCACGCCCGTGTCGCTGCTGGTGCAGACGCCGCAGGTGCTGCTGGTCAACACCAAACTGCCGGTGAACACGCCGCGCGAGCTGATCGACTACTCGAAGAAGAACCCCGGCAAGGTCAACTACGGCATCAGCGTGGGCGCGTACTCGCACCTCGCGGGCGAGTTGCTCAAGACGCAGACCGGCGCCGACTTCACCGCCATCCCCTACCAGGGCAGCGCGCCCGCCATCAACGACCTGCTCGCGGGCCAGACGCAGTTCATCTTCAACGAGGTGGTCACCGCCATTCCCTTCGTGAAGGCCGGCACGCTCAAGCCGTTGGCCGTGGCCTACAAGACGCGCGCACCGTGGCTGCCCGACGTGCCCACCACCGCCGAGGCCGGCCTGCCCGACTTCGAGGTCACGTCCTGGTACGGCGTGGTCGTGCGCAGCGGCACGCCCGCGCCGCTGGTGCAGCGCCTGTCGCGCGAACTGCGCGACATCGTGCAGGGCGCGGACTTCCGCAAGCGCTACGACGACATCGGCGCCTTCACCGTGGGCAGCTCTCCCGAGGAATTCGGCCGCTTCATCCGCAGCGAGACGGTCAAGTGGACCGCGGTGGTGAAGCAGGCCGGCATCCAGCCCAACTGAGCGGCGGCACAGCGCAAAGTGACGCGAACCCGAGAATGAGCGCATGAGCCCCACACCCCGAAACGCCATTGCGCCCGCCGAGCTGTGGGCCCTGCTGCTGGCCGAGCCTGCGGCGGAAATCGCATTGCTCGACGTGCGCGAGACGCGCTGGTTCGTGCAGCGCCACCTCAACCTCGCGCGCAACGCGCCCTTCAGCGGGCTCGAGGTGCAGGTGGGCGCGCTGGTGCCGCGCCGTTCCACGCCGGTGGTGCTGCTCGACGACCGCGGCACGCCCGATGGCGTGGCGCAGGAAGCCGCTGCCGTGCTCGCCCGGCTGGGCTACAGCGACGTGCGCACGCTCGCGGGCGGCCTGCAGCGCTGGCTGGCCGAGGGCCTGCCCGCCATCGACGGCTACGGCACGCTGGTCAAGGCCTTCGGCGACCGGGTGCGGCTGCACTACGGCACGCCCGGCCTGCCCGTGGAGGCCCTGCGCGCGCGCCTGCGCGATGGCCGGCCGACCACGCTGGTGGATGCCCGGCCGCGCGCGGAGTTCGAATTTCTCTCGCTGCCCGGCGCGCGCAACCACGCGGGCACCGAGCTGGCGCTGCGCCGCTTCGCGCCGGGCGGGGCCGAGCACCAGCCCGATCACCTGTGGGCCATCAACTGCTTCAGCCGCACGCGCGGCATCGTCGGCGCGACCACGCTGCGGCTGCTCGGCCGCGCGAGCGACGCCGTGTTCGTCGAGGACGGCGTCATGGACTGGGGCCTGCACGGCGCACCCACGGTGCAGAACGCGGCGCCCGAGGACGAACTGCCGCCCGAATCCCCGGCGCTGCTGCGCGGCATCGCCGACGACCTGCTGCGCAGCTTCGCCTTGCCCGTGGCCGATGCGGCGCAGCTGGCCCAGTGGCGCGACGACGGTGCGCGCACCCTCTACGTCTTCGACGTGCGGCCGGAAGCCGACCCTGCGTTCGCGCACACCGGCCTGCGGCAGGTGCCCGGCGGCCAGCTGCTGATGCATTTCGAGAACCTCGTGGGCACGCGCGGCGCGCGCATCGTGCTGCTCGACGACCCGGCGCACCGGCTGCGCGCGGCCGTCACGGCCTTCTGGCTCACGCAGCTCGGCCAGGCCGAGGTGTACGTGTACGACGGCGAGTTCACGCCGAGGCAGGCCCCGCCCGACCCCTCGGCGGCCATCGACGCCGCCCCGCCGCCGCTTGCGCCCGAGGCCCTGGCCGCGCTGCAAGAGGACGGCGCGGCCACGGTGATCGACGTCGGCCCCAGCCTGGACTACGAGCTCGGCCACCTGCCCGGTGCGCTCTACCTGCTGCCGGCCTCGCTGACGCCGCTCGCCCCGCATGCCGCGGCCGGCCGCACCGTCGTCTTCACCTCGCCGGACGGCACGGCCGCCGCCCGCGTGGCGCGCGATGCGCACCGGCGCTGGCAGGGTTCAGGGGCGGTGTCCACCTGGCTCCAGGGCGGAACACAGGGCTGGAAGGCTTCGGGAAGGCCGCTGGAGGCGGCGTTCGAGCCGGCCCAGCTGCTGACCCCCTTCGACGACGACTGGGGCTCGGTGATGCGCGTGTTCGGCCCGCGCCGCGATGCGGCCTGGGCCGGCTACCTTGCGTGGGAACGCGCACTGGCAGAACGGGTCGTGAAAGACCCGTCCGTGCGCTTTCGCTTCTTCGCGCTCAGCGCGCCCCGGCCGGCGTAGGCGTGGGGTCGGGCAGCTCGATCTTGATGTCGAGCACCTCGAGGTTGTCCTGGGTCTCCAGGTGCACCTTGATGTCGTCGGGGTTGATCGACACGTACTTGGAAATCACCGCCACCAGCTCGCGCTGGAGTTCGGGCAGATAGTCGGGCCGCTTCTTGCCGCTGAGGCTGGACCGCTCGTGCGCGAGGATGATCTGCAGCCGCTCCTTCGCGACGCTCGCAGTCTTCTTCTTTTCGCCCAGCAGGAACGAGAGAAAGGACATGGCCTACTTGCCTCCGAAAATCCGCTTGAAGAAGCCCGGCTTCTCGGCGTCGACGAAGCGCATCGGCCTGTCTTCGCCCAAAAAGCGCGCCACCACGTCGGTGTAGGCCTGGGCCACGTCGGTTTCCTTGTCGTGGATGGCCGGCACGCCCTGGTTGGAGGCGTGCAGCACGCTTTCCGACTCGGGGATCACGCCGATCAGCTTGATGCGCAGGATGTCCTGGATGTCTTCCAGCGACAGCATCTGCCCGCCCGCCACCCGGTTCGGGTTGTAGCGGGTGATGAGCAGGTGCTCCTTGATGGGCTCGCCGCCGTCCTTGGCGCGCTTGGTCTTGCTGCTGAGCATGCCCAGGATGCGGTCCGAGTCGCGCACCGAGGACACCTCGGGGTTGGTCACCACCAGCGCCTCGTCGGCGAAATACATCGCCATCATGGCGCCGGTCTCGATGCCCGCGGGCGAGTCGCAGATGATGTATTCGAAGTCCATCGCGGCCAGGTCGGCGAGGATCTTCTCCACGCCCTCTTGCGTCAGCGCTTCCTTGTCGCGCGTTTGCGAGGCGGCCAGCACGAACAGGTTGTCGCACTGTTTGTCCTTGATGAGCGCCTGGCTCAGGTTGGCTTCTCCCTGGATGACGTTGATCAGGTCGTACACCACGCGGCGTTCGCAGCCCATGATCAGGTCCAGGTTGCGCAGGCCCACGTCGAAGTCGATCACGGCCGTCTTCTTGCCCGCGAGCGCCAGGCCCGAGGCGAAGCTGGCGCTCGTGGTCGTCTTGCCGACGCCGCCCTTGCCCGAAGTCACCACCACAATTTTGGCCATGGCCATTCCTTCTTGTTTCGATTCAGTTGTTGGTTGTCAGGGTCGCCGCGGTCCGTGAGGGGGCTCAGGGAATCGGGTCGATCGCTAGTTTTTTTCCGTCCAGGCGCACCTGGGCCGATTTTCCCAGCACGTTGTCGGGCAGCGGCACTTCATTGGTCCGGTAGATGCCGGCAATGGCCACCAGCTGCGCTTCCATGCAGGTCGAGAAGATCCGCGCCTCGGTGTTGCCCCGCGCGCCGGCAATGGCCTTGCCGCGCAACGGGGCGTACACGTGCACGTTGCCGTCGGCGATGACCTCGGCGCCGAAGCTCACCACGGCCGTCACCACCACGTCGCCGCCGCGTGCGTAGATCTGCTGGCCCGAACGAAGCGGCTTGTCGATCAGGAGCGTGCCGTTGGCCGGCACCGGCACCTCGCGCACGATCTGCGGGGCTTCCGACACCGGGGCTTCGGCCGGCGGCGCCGGGGCACGCGGCGCCGGGGCCGCGGGCATGGCCGCCACCGAGAGGCCGGCGGCGCGTGCCGCGGCGTTCTGCCCGGCGTTGCCGCCGCGCACCGCGATGGGCTGGGTCTGGTGGCGCGCCAGCAGGCTGCGCAGCGCGGCAAAGTCGATGTCGGCGGCGGCCTGGCCCTCGCCCTGAGCGTCCTGCAGCAGGGAAAGATCGATGACCACCGGCTCCTGCTCGAAGAAATCGGGCGAATCCGCCAGCTGTGCGTCGAGCGCCTCGGCCAGCACGTCCAGGTCGGACGTCTTCAGGATCACTGCGATCAGCGGCAGCGTGGCGCTCTTGAATTCGAAAACCGCCTTGGTGCGCGCGGCGGAGACATCGGCCATTGGAAAACGTCGGTGCGAAAAGCGTTGGAGTCTAACGGGCGCGGGCCAAACCCCGGCGACCCGTCCCCGCCTGGAGCACCCCGGACAACACTTCTTTCATGAGGTTGCACTTTTCCGGGGTGGGCCGCGTCAGTTCTTCGAGCGCCCCAAGAGGGCGTAGAGAATGATCGCGCCGAAGGTGGCGGTACCGATGCCGCCGAGCGCGAAGTCGCCGAACTTCAGCGTGAAATCGCCCGTGCCGATGATCAGCGTGATGGCCGCCACGATCAGGTTCTTGTTCTGCGAGAAGTCCACCTTGTTATCGACCCAGATCTTGGCGCCCGCGATGGCGATCAGGCCGAACACCACGATGCTCACGCCGCCCATCACCGGCAGCGGAATGGCCTGGATCAGCGCGCCGAACTTGGGGCTGAAGCCCAGCACCAGCGCAATCACGGCCGCCACCACGAACACCGCCGTCGAATAGATGCGCGTGGCGGCCATCACGCCGATGTTCTCGGCGTAGGTGGTCACGCCCGTGCCGCCCGCGGCGCCGCTCACCACCGTGGCGATGCCGTCGCCGATGAAGGCGCGGCCCATGTAGGCGTCCAGGTTGCGCCCGGTCATGGCCGTCACTGCCTTCAGGTGGCCCAGGTTTTCCGCCACCAGGATGATCGCCACCGGGGCGATCAGCAGCATGGCGTTGGCCGTGAACACCGGCGCAGTGAAGGTCGGCAGGCCGAACCAGGCCGCGTTGGCGATGCCGCTCAGGTCCACCGGCTTGCCCAGCCCCAGGCCGTTGGTCAGCACGGCATAGACCACCGTGGCCAGGATCAGCCCGATCAGGATCAGCAGGCGCTGCAGCATGCCGCGCGCGAACACCGCCACCAGGCCCACGCACAGGAAGGTCACGGCCTGCATCCACGAGTCGAAGTTGCTGGCCGCCATGTTCTTGATCGGCACGCTCGCCAGGTTGAGCCCGATCACGGCCACCACCGCGCCCGTGACCACGGGCGGCATGAAGCGCTCGATCCAGCCGGTGCCGATGGCCTGCACCAGCGCCCCGATCAGGATGTACACCACCCCGCAGGCCACGATGCCCCCCAGCGCCACCGCGATGTTGGCGTTGGGCCCCTTGCCCGCGTAGCCGCTGGCCGCGATCACCACGCCGATGAAGGCGAAGCTCGAGCCCAGGTAGCTGGGCACCTTGCCGCCGGTGACGAAGTAGAAGATGAGCGTGCCGATGCCGCTCATCAGGATGGCGATGTTGGGGCTGAAGCCCATCAGGATCGGCGCCAGCACCGTGGCGCCGAACATGGCGATGACGTGCTGCACGCCCATGGCGCCGGTCTGCAGCCAGGGCAGCCGCTCGTCGGGCCCGATGACCGCGCCGTTGGCCAGCGCGGACGCGGGTCGTTCTGTCCAGTTGAACATTGCTTATCTCCTCTTGTTGGTTGTGTGTGCCCGGTGGCCAGGACGCCCTGGCTTGCCCGGGGCGTGATTGTGGGCGAGGAAACGGGGGCTGAACATCCGGCGCGCACCCTGCACATCGGAGAAAGCGGCGTGCCGGCCCTGGCAGGCCGGCGCGTGCCGACGCCCGCTCAGCGCGGCTGCAGCACCGCCATCGTGATGCGCGACACGCAGGTCAGCTCGCCCGCCTCGTTCGTCAGGTCGATCTGCCAGACCTGCGTGCTGCGCCCGCGGTGCACCGGCCGCGCGGTGCCGATGACCCAGCCGCTGGTCACCGAGCGGATGTGGTTGGCGTTGATGTCCAGGCCCACGGCGCGGTCGCCCTCGGGGGCCGAGTAGTGCGCGCCGCAGGAGCCCAGCGTCTCGGCCAGCACCACCGACACGCCGCCGTGCAGGATGCCGTAGGGCTGGCGGGTGCGCTCGTCGACCGGGCAGCGGGCGCGGATGAAGTCGTCGCCCACCTCCAGGAATTCCATGCCCAGCGTGGAGACGGCGGTGCCGACGTGGTTGCGGGTCAGCGCCTCGACGGAGATTTCTTTTTTCCAGATACGCATTCGGTTCTTTCGTGCTTGCTGCCTGTGGGAGTGGCAAAACTATAGCGACGGCGGCTGACAGGCGCAGTCGCCTTTGCGTGTTACCTTGGCCCGATGAAGCACCCCGTCCGTCGTTGGCTCCTCGGCATTGCCGCCGTTCTGGTGCTGGGGGCAGGCACGCTGGTGCTGGTGGTGCGCTCCAGGCTGCCCACCGACGACGAGGTGGCCGCAATGATTTCCTCGGGCTTCGAAAAGCGCTTCGGCGTGGCGCTCAAGGTCGGCGCGGCCCACTGGGCGCTGCTGCCCACGCCCATGCTGGTGCTGACCGACGTGGCCACCGACCAGCCCCGCCCCATCACCCTGAAGCGCGCCAGCGTGCAGGTGCAGCTGGCGCCGCTGCTGCATCGCGTCGTTGCGCTGGACGAGATCGAGGTCGAGAGCCTGGTGCTGCCGCGTGCCTCGGTGCGGGCATTTCGCGGCAAGGGCCCCAAGCCGCAGGAAGGCGCCGGCGCCATCGCGCTGCCCGCGCCCTGGACGCTGGCCGCTGTTCCGGTGGAGCAGGTGCGCTGGCGCGACGTGGTCTGGATCGACCGGCGCGACATCGCGCTGGCCTACGACGGCGAGGTCAGCTTCGATGCGCAGTGGCGCCCGCGCGAGGCCCGCCTCGAGCGCGCGGGCCTGACGCCGCCCGTGCGCCTGCGGCTGGACCGCGAGTCTGGCCAGGACCGCTGGCGCACCCGCATCGACGCAGGCGGCGGCACGTGGAACGGCGTGACCTGGCTGGAGACGCTGCCCAGCGGCAAGTTGCGCGTGTCGGCCGAACTGGAGCCGCGCCAGATCGACATCGAAAGCCTGGTGCAGGCCTTCGACCGCCGCACCTCGCTGGCCGGCAAGGTTTCCGGCAAGACCACGCTGACGGCCGAGGCAGACACGGCGCAGGACCTGGGCGCGCTGGCGCGCAGCCTGCACACCCGCACCACCTTCACGGTGCAGCCCGCCACCCTCACCAAGCTGGACGTGGTCAAGGCCGTGAGCACCGCCGGCATCAGCCGGGGCGGGCGCACCCCGCTCGACCAGCTCACCGGCACGCTCGACACCCAGGGCACCGAAGACGGCGTGGTGATGCAGTACACCAACCTGAAGGCCCGCTCGGGCGTGCTCACGGCCAGCGGCAACCTGAAGATGTTCAACCGCAAGCTCGACGGCGAGATCGCGGTCGACCTGGTCGACGGCGTGGTCGGCGTGCCGCTGAAGATCGGCGGCACCATGAGCGACCCCGAGCTGTCGCTGACCGGCGCCGCGCTCACCGGCGCGGCCATCGGCAGCGCGGTGCTGCCGGGCGTGGGCACGGCCATCGGGGCCCGGGTGGGGCAGCAGGTGGAGAAGATGTTCGGCGGGGACAAGAAGCCGGCGTCCAGGCCCGCGGCGAAGCCCGCGCCCCGTTCCGCCAGGCCCTAGCCGAACGCCTTGATCACTGCCGGCACCGTCAGCACCGCCGTGTAGTAGCCCATGAACTGCACGCCGGTGTTGAATCCGATGGCGCGCGACAGCAAGCCGCCCAGCAGCCCCATCGTCAGGATCACCAGCAGTCCGAGCAGCTGGCCCTCCCACACGCTGATGACGACGATCAGCCCGACGAAGGTCGCGATGATCGCCTCGTGGCTCACCTTGCGCGACACGAACAGCGCCGCGCGGCGCGCGAAGTTCATGGTGAACGGGTAGGCCACCAGCGCCGCGAGCACCACCGCCAGCATGCCGTAGCCCAGGAACTCCCAGTGGCTGAGCAGGTTGTGCAGGTTGTGCGTCTGGCCCGTGGCCGCGTCGATGGTGTACACCGGCGGCGCATTGAACAGCGGCGCGGCGGGGCCGGCCGCCACCGGGCTCAGCGGCAGGCCGATGGCGATCAGCGGAATCAGCGCCTCGGCGATGTAGGTCGCCTCGGTCACGCCGTTGCGCGCGGCCAGCGTGGTGGTGAGCCGGTGGTACGCATGCTTGATGCGCGAGCCCACCAGTTCGCCCAGCACCACCGTCATCGCGACCGGGCTGAAGACGAAGGTCGCACTGGAGACGGCCGCCGTGGCGAAGGTCCACTTCACCTGCGTGCGGTCGAGCACCTTGAACGGGTTGGGAAAGTAGCCCGACCAGCCCTTGACGTCGGGCGCCAGCGAAAAGGTGCGCACCGTGTCGCGCTTCATGCGCGCACGCGCGGCCGGCGAGATCACCGAGAACAGGTCCGCCACCAGCGGCCCGATGGCAATGCCCAGGAAGTAGCTGATGCTGAGCTTCACCCCGTACTTGCCGGTGAGTGCCTGCAGCGCCACGATCACCATCACGAACGGCACCAGCGTGGCCACGGAGGCCCAGCGCCCGCTGGAGAACCAGGCAATGGCCACGGCCGCCACCACGAAGATCCACGGCGCCGCCTTGGTGATGGCCGCGCCGTAGGGCGCCAGCAGCACCGCGAACAGCACGGCCAGCGGCACCGCGAGGAAGGCCGCGATGATCGCGCCCGACACCATCTTGCGCAGCGCGATGTGCGGCACGCCCAGGTTGCGCAGCACGTTGGCGTCCTGCAGCAGCGGCGTGGCCATGGTGTCGCCTGGAATGCCCAGCAGCGCGGTGGGCACCGCATGCGTCATGTGCTTGGCGACGGCCGCCGCCAGGAAGAAGGTGAACACGCCCTCGGGCGGCACGCCGAGCAGCACCACCAGCAGCGTGAGCGGTGCGAGCGTGGTGGTTTCGTCGGTGCCCGACACGAGGCCGATGGCGGCGAACACCACGGCGCCGACGAGCCCCATGCCGGTGGCCACGAGGATCTGGTTGAGCAGTGCGGCGTCGATCACGTTGCGGCTCCTTCGACACCCTTGGCGCGGGGCTTGTACGACGCGAACAGCTCGTAGATCTCGAGCTCCTTCATCTCGCGCACCACCGAGGGCGGCAGGTCGTCCACCGAGCCCAGGTCGCCGTGTTCGCCGGCCAGTTCGGCCAGCACGTCCTCGCGCCAGCGCGGATCGGCCGCGGCGCCTTCCACCACCTCGCGCTTGGGCGTGAAGAGCTTCGCGCAGATCACGCCCGACACCACGCAGCCGCCGAGCCCCGCCAGCATGGCGTAGGCGCGCGCCAGTTCGGGCGTGCTCACCAGGCTCGCGAGCACGCGGCTGGCCACGAGGTACCCCGTGAGGCTCACCGCGACGCCGATGACGATGGCCCACGCGAGGTGGCCCAGGTCGGCGGTGTCGCCCCATATTTCCACCAGCCGCCAGCGGGCGGGCGTTGCACTGTCTGCGTTCATGTTCGTGTGTCTCCGTCTTTGGTTGTGTGACGGCGCGCCTGCGCGGCCGCCGCGGTATCGGCCGCGGTCCGTGGTGCGGGACGCTCCCGCGGTTGCTTATTTCCTGCGCAGCGCTTCGAGCAGCGCCACCGCGCGGTCGGTGCGCACGTCGTGCTCCGCGGCCATCTGCCTGGCGATGCTGTCGACCTCGTCGCCCGTGGCGCCCGCCACCAGCGCGATGTTGCGTGCGTGCAGCGCCATGTGGCCGCGCTGGATGCCTTCGGTGGCGAGCGCGCGCAAGGCGCCCAGGTTCTGCGCCAGGCCCACGGCGACCGCCACTTCGCCCAGCTCCTGCGCCGACGCCACGCCGAGGATCTTCAGCGCCAGCCGCGCGAGCGGGTGCGTCTTGGTGGCACCGCCGACCAGGCCCACCGGCATCGGCATCTCGATGGTGCCGACCAGCGCGCCCGTGCGGTCCTTCTCCCAGGTGGTGAGCGAGGTGTAGCGGCCGGTGCGGCAGGCGTAGGCATGCGCGCCGGCTTCCACCGCGCGCCAGTCGTTGCCCGTGGCGACGATCACCGGGTCGACGCCGTTCATGATGCCTTTGTTGTGCGTGGCCGCGCGGTAGGGGTCGACCGCGGCGAAGGTGTACGCATCGAGCACGCCTTCCACCACTTCCTCGCCGCTGCGCTCCTTGGTCTCGAGCGCCTCGGGCGCCAGCCGCACGCGGGCGCGCGCCAGCCTCAGGTCCGCCAGGTTCGACAGGATGCGCAGGCGCACCGTGCCGCCCGTGAGCTTCTCGACCAGGGGAGACACCGCCTCGGCCATGGTGTTGACGGTGTTCGCGCCCATCGCGTCGCGCACGTCCACGATCAGGTGCATCACCACCATCGGGCCGCGCGGCGTGCTGTCGAACACATGCACCTCGATGTCGCGGCAGCCGCCGCCCAGGCCGATCAGCACCTTGTCGCGGCTGTTCGCCACGGCCAGGATCTCTTCGCGCGCGCGCAGCAGCGCAAGCCGCGCGCCGTACGGATCGCCCAGGCCGATCACCTGCACCTGCGCGCGCATCAGCGGCCCGGTGCTCGAGGTCTCGAAGCCGCCGCCTTCGCGCGCCAGCTTGGCCATGAACGAGGCGGCCGCCACCACCGAGGGCTCTTCCACCGCCATCGGCACCAGGTACTCGCGCCCGTTCACCAGGAAGTTGCCGGCCACGCCCAGCGGCAGCTCGAAGGTGCCGATCACGTTCTCGACCATGCCGTTGGCGCGCTCCACGCCCAGCGCGCCGGGCGCGGCCAGCAGCGCCACCTCCTCGTCGGTCAGCGATGCGGCGCGCGCGATGTGTTCGAAGCGCTGCGCGGGGGTGAGTGCGCGGAAGTTGGGAATGCGGGAGTCGGCGACCATCGTTGCGTGTCTCTTCAGGGGGTGAGTTCGGGAGACGGCAATTTAGGCCGGCTGTACCGCTGGCGGAAGGCACAGTTTGGCGGGACAGTGCGGACAGTGGCTCGCCGTGCGGGCCCGCTGTGTCACAGTCGAAACCCATGACGACCATTGCAGATTCGCTCGCCGACGCCCTCGAACGCCAGATCGCGAGCGGCGCCTACAAGGCCGGCGACAAGCTCCCGTCGCTGCGCGAGCTGGCGCAGCTGCACGGCTATGCGAAGAACACCGTGGTCGCCGCCTTCGAGCTGCTGGTGTCGCGCGGGCTGGTCGAGCCGCGGCGCGGCTCCGGCTACTTCGTGCTCGCGCGGCCGACCGCCAAGCCGGTGGAGGAAGACGCCGGCAGCCTGGGCCGCGCCATGGATATCGTGTGGCTCATGCGCGAGCAGCTCAAGACGCAGCCCGACGCCGTGGCCGTGGGCGACGGCTTTCCGCCGGTCGAATGGCTGGCCGACGTGCGGCTGGACAAGTACCACCCCAAGGTGGTCCGCACGGGGCTCGGCGCGCTGTTCCGCTACGGCAGCCGCTTCGGCTATGCGCCGCTGCGCGACCACCTGGTGCGCAAGCTGGCGGACTTCGGCATCGGGGCGGAGCCCCGGCAGATCGTGCTCACGCACGGCGCCAACGAGGCGATGGACATCGTCATCCGCTACTTCGTGCCGCCCGGCGGCAAGGTGCTGGTGGACGACCCGGGCTACTACCCGCTGTTCGGCAAGCTCAAGCTCGCGGGCGCGCAGATGCTGGCCGTGCCGCGCCTGGCCGACGGGCCCGACCTGGAGGCGCTGGAGCGGCTGCTCATTGCGGAACGCCCGCGCCTGTTCTTCACGCAGTCGATCGCGCACAACCCCACGGGCTCCGACATGTCGCCGGCCAAGGCCTTCCGCGTGCTGCAGCTGGCGCAGAAGCACGACCTGCTGATCGTGGAAAACGACCCGCTGGCCGACTTCAAGCCCACGTCATTGCCGCGCCTGTCCGCGCTCGACCAGCTGGAGCGCACCATCTACATCGGCAGTTTTTCCAAGTCGTTCTCGGCCGCCTTGCGCGTGGGCTTCATCGCCTGCGGCGCCGACCTGGCAAGCGACCTCGCGGACCTGAAGGCGCTGATCCACGTGAGCAGCTCGGAGTATTGCGAGCGCACGGTCGACGTCATCCTGAGCGAGGGCCACTACCAGCGGCACCTGAACCGCCTGCAGACGCGCCTGGGCGAGGCCACGCGCAACGCGATCAAGCTGTTCGAGTCGGTCGATGCCGAGGTGTTTGCGCGCACGCCGCACTCGCTCTACGTGTGGGCCGCGCTGCCCGGCGTGGCCGATTCGCTGGCCTTCGCCAAGGCGCTGCTGCCGCGCAAGATCGTGATGGCGCCGGGCCGCATCTTCAGCGTCGACTCCACGCAGGTGTCGCGCTGGTCGCGCTTCAACGTGGGGGCCATGGCCGACCCGCGCTTTGCGAAGGCGCTGCGCACCGCGCTGCGCCGGCGTGTCAGCGATTGACGCCGGAATCGCCGAAATCGCCGTGGCGCCCGGCGCCGCCCGCAAAGCGCGCGGCGCCGCGTTCGCCTTCGGCAAAGACGATCGGCACGCCGTGCACGCCTTCGCTGCGCAGGGCCTCGGCCAGCGGCATGTCCCACTGCGCATAGGCCGATGCGCGATCGGCCCGCATGCATTGCTGCGGAAACGAGCCGATCTCGCGCGCCAGTTGCTGCGCGGCGGCCAGTGCGCCACCGCTCGGCACGGTGCGGTTGACCAGGCCCATCGCCAGCGCTTCGGGTGCGCCGACCGCACGGCCCGTGAGGATCATGTCGAGCGCGCGCGCCATGCCCACGATGCGCGGCAGCCGCACCGTGCCGCCGTCGATCAGCGGCACGCCCCAGCGGCGGCAGAACACGCCCAGCACCGCGTCGTCGTCGGCCACGCGCAGGTCGGCGAGCAGCGCGAGCTCGAGCCCGCCGGCCACCGCATAGCCGTTGATGGCCGCAATCAGCGGCTTGGACAGCGCCATGCGCGTAGGCCCCATCGGCCCGCTGCCGC
Source organism: Variovorax sp. AC103 (assembly GCF_979254005.1). NCBI lineage: Bacteria > Pseudomonadati > Pseudomonadota > Betaproteobacteria > Burkholderiales > Comamonadaceae > Variovorax > Variovorax sp. AC103. Next base: position 332,220 of record NZ_CEEDFC010000002.1, read on the forward strand.
CGCCTTCAGGGTCGAGCGCGTTGCGTTGCGCGGGGTCGCCCACCGCAGCCAGGTCGGCGCCGGCGCAGAAGTGGCCGCCTGCGCCGGTGAGCACCGCCACGCGCAGTGCGTCGTCGGCCTCGAAGCGCTCGAAGGCCTCGCGCAGCTCGGCGGCCATGGGGCCGTGCACGGCGTTGCGCTTGTCCGGGCGGTTCAGCGTGATCGTGCAGACGGTGTCTTCGGTGTCGTAGCTCAGGTAGTGGGAGGCCATGCACGTTCCTTTCGCGGCCAGCCTACTTGAGGCACCTCCCAGCGTCATCGTGGGAAATGCGGGGGCCGATGCATCACGCCAGTTCGTCGAACTGGATCACCCCTTGCTTCATCACCAGCGGAATGCGTTCGCCTTGTCCCAGCAGGCAGGCGACATCGCGCAGCGGATTGCCGTCGACCACCAGGATGTCGGCCAGCGCGCCGGGCACCAGGCGCCCCAGGCGCTCGGACATGCCCAGCACCTCGGCGCCGATGGTGGTGGCGCTGGCGATGGCCTCGGCCGGCGAAAGCACCTCGGCGCGCAGGCGGAACTCGTCGCTCTGCAGCCGCTGCGATTCGCCCAGCAGGTCGGAGCCGAAGCCCATCTTCACGCCCGCCGCCTTGTAGATTTCCAACGAGCGCAGGCCGGCCTCGCGCACGTTGGCCACCTTGGCCACGCTGTCCTTGGGCAGGCCGAAGCTCTCGCCCTCGTTGGCCAGCGCGTCGTAGGTGACCAGCGTGGGCACCACGTAGGCGCCCAGCTGTGCCATCAGCGCCGCCGTGGGCGCGTCCACCAGGTTGCCGTGCTCGATGGTGCGCACGCCGCAGCGCACGGCCCGCGCGATGGCTTCGGCGGTGTAGGCGTGGGCCATCACGTAGGTGCCGCGCGCGCGGGCTTCTTCGACGATGGCGCGGATCTCGTCCTCGCTGTAGCCGAAGGCTCCGACCGGATCGGTGGGCGACGCCACGCCGCCGGAGGCCATGATCTTGATCTGGTCCGCGCCCATCTGCAGCTCTTCGCGCACGGCCCGGCGCACCGCGTCCACACCGTCGACCACGCGCGCCAGCGCGCCCACCCGCACGCAGGTCGGGCAGGGCGCGTTGGGGTCGAGGAAGTCGGTGCGCGCGCGCATGTCGCCGTGCCCGCCGGTCTGGCTCAGCGCACGGCCGGCGACGAACAGGCGCGGCCCCTGCGCGAGCCCTGAATCGACCGCCTGCTTGAACGCGAAACCCGCGCCGCCCGCATCGCGCACCGTGGTGAAGCCGCGGCGCAGCATGCCGCGCAGCATGGGCACGCTGCGCAGCGTGATCAGCACGTTGGGCATGTGCACCTGCCGCGCGAGGTTGAGCTCCACCGCGATCACGTGCACGTGCAGGTCGATGAGGCCGGGCATCACCGTCTTGCCCTTCACGTCGATCACGCGTGCGGTCTTGCTGTGCAGCGGCGTGTCGGAAACTTCGCGCACCACGCCTTCTTCGACCAGGATGTCGCGGCCCTCCAGCAGCTCGTGGTGCTGCGGATCGAGCAGGTGGGCGTTCTTGAACAGTACGGTGTTCGTCATGCCACGGCCTCCTTGGCTTGCAGCGCCATCACGGCCGGCACCGCCAGTTGCGCGAACACGCGCGCGGGTTCGATGTGTTGCGTGCCGTACCAGTTTTCTTCATGCAGCAGGTTGAGCGTGCCCAGCGTTTCGCCTTGCCAGCGCAGCGGAATGTTCAGCACGCTGCGGCAGCCCAGCGAGTCGATGAGCGCGTGGTCGTAGAACACGTCGCGCAGGTCGTCGGCATTGCGCCCGATGTAGGGCAGGCCGCGCTGCATCACCTGCTGCATCCACGGCGAATCGGTGACCGGCTTGCGCCCGCCCACCGGGTAGGCCTCGCGCATGTTGGTGTAGATGCGCTCGGACTCGCGCTGCGCACGGTGATGCACCAGCACGGTGAACAGCCGGTGGCCGATGGTGGCCGCCAGCGCCGCATTGATCGCGTCGAAGGTGGCCTGCGGCTGTTGCGCATCGGCATGGGCGCGTGCCACGGCCGAGAGTGAGGTGTCGAAGGAAGTGGGTTGCATGAATGTCGGATGTCTTCAGGAAAGTTCGGCCGCGGCAATGTCCTCGAGCGAGCGGCCACGCGTGGGGATGCCCATGAACGTGACGGCCGCCGCGCCCAGCAGCAGCACCCCGGTCGTCATGCCGAACACGCCGGCGAAGCCCAGCGTCGGGTAGATCAGGCCGACCAGGATCGGCGAGGTGATGCCGCCGATGCGCCCGATGGCCGACGCCAGGCCGGAGCCGGTGGCGCGCACCTGGGTCGGGAACACCTCGGGCGTGTAGGCGTACACGCCCGCATAGGTGCCGTTCATGAAGAAGGACAGCAGCACGCCGGCCACCATGATCTGCGCGTCGCTGTGGGTGAAGGCCAGGCCCAGCGCCGAGAGACCGCCGAGCAGCATGTAGCTCACGATGGTGGCCTGGCGGCCGATGCGTTCGTTGAACCACGCGGCCGAGAAGTAGCCCGGAATCTGCGCGATGTACATCACCAGCGAATAGCCGAAGCTCTTGGTGATCGTCATGCCGTTCTGGATCAGCAGGCTCGGGATCCACGTGAAGAACGAGTAGTAGCTGAAGGTGATCGACAGCCACATCAGCCAGGTCATGGTGCTGATGCGGATGAGCTTGTGCGACAGCAGCGTGGCGTAGTTCTTCAGCAGGCTGCCCCGGCTGGTGCTGGGCGGGGGCGCGGCCACGTCTTCGGCGTTGAGCGCGGGCAGCGCGTGGCCGCGGCGCACATGGTCGGACTCCATCGCATCCATGATCGATTGCGCCTCGGCCAGGCGGCCCTGGCTTTCGAGCCAGCGCGGCGACTCCGGCAGCGCCCGGCGCCACCACAGCAGCAGCACCACGGGCGTGGCCGTGATGAAGATGACGATGCGCCAGCCCTCGGCGAACGCCGGCACGATGAAGTAGCCCAGCAAGGCCGCGGCCACGAAGCCGAAGGAGAAGAAGCCGGCCAGCGCGCCCGTGAAGGTGCCCCGGTAGCGGCGCGCCACGAACTCCGACAGGTAGGGCGCGATGATCGCGCTCTCGGCGCCGGCGCCGAAACCGGCCACGATGCGCAGCCCGAGGAAGATCGTCCACTCGTTGACCATGCCGCTGAACAGCGACGCCACGCAGTAGATCGCCAGCGCCGACATCATCACCTTGCGCCGCCCGATCAGGTCGCCGAAGGAGCCGGCGGCCAGCGCGCCGAAGAAGAAGCCGATGAAGTTCGCGCTGGCCAGCACGCCGATCTGCACGCTGCTCAGGCCCCAGGCCGTGCGCAGCACCGGCAGCACGAAGGCGATGACGGCCGCGTCCATCGCATCGAAGGTGTAGCCCAGTCCTCCCATCAGAAGCAGCCGGCGGTGGAAGCCGGAGAAGGGCAGGCGCTCGATGCGGGCCGACAGCATGGTCATGGGAATCCCTCAGCTCGGGTGATACGACGAAACGATGCAGAAGCGCCAAATCGTAGGATCGGAGGGATATAACGGCAAATTTATACGTGTGATTGTGTTTATAGAGCCCGTGAATGACCTACCGCACCGCCGACCTCAACCTGCTGAAGGTGTTCGAGGCCCTCATGACCGAGGGCAACGTCACGCGCGCCGCGCGCAAGCTGTCGCTGACCCAGCCGACGGTCAGCAATGCGCTGCGCCGGCTGCGCGAGACCTTCGACGATCCGCTGTTCGTGCGCAGCGGCGCGGGCGTCAACCCGACGCGGCGCGCCATCGACCTGTGGGAGCCGCTGTCGCAGTCGCTGCACGCCATTCGCGGCACGCTGGACGTCGAGCGCTTCGACGCCCTGCGCAGCACCGCCAGCCTGAGCATCGCCATGTCCGACTACGTGTCGAGCATCGTGGTGCCCCGGCTGGCCAGCACCCTCAGCAAGGTCGCGCCGTCGATGCAGATCCATGCCATTCCCAACACGCTGGTCGATTTCGGCAAGGTGCTGGCCGACAACAAGGCCGACTTCGCGATCAGCGTCTACAACGAGGAGGTGCAGCGGCCGGCGTTTTTAAAGTCGCGCGCGCTGTGGTCACCCGACTTCGTGTGCTTCATGCGCACCGGGCATCCGCTGGCGCGTCTCGAGAAGATTCCGCTGAAGAAATTTCTCGCGGCGCGTCATGTCGACGTGAGCCTGGTCGGCAAGACCTCGCCCACCTACGACCTGTTCCTGCGCAGCCGCGGCCTGCAGCGCAACCTGGTCTCGACCGTGAACCACTACGGCGCCGCCTACGAGGTGGTGCGCCGCTCCGACCTGATCGCGGTGCTGCCGTGGTCCGCACGTTTCGAGCCGCCGCGCCTGGCCGGCCTGCGCAAGGTGCCCGTGCCGCTGGAGGCGCCGCCGCGCATCATCGAGCTGTTCTGGCACCAGCGGCACGAGACGTCTGCCTTGCACCAGTGGCTGAAGAACACGCTGCTGGACCTGTTCGAGCAGCGGTGATGCGCCGTCAGGCTCAGCTGCGCAGGCGCACCACGTGCAGGTCGTCGCGCGCGGCGGCATGCAGCCGTGCGACCTCGGCCGCGCGCCGGTTGAGCACCGCGCGCTGGTTGATGTAGCCCTTGTCGGTGATCTCGCCCGCATCGAGGTTCGGCGGCTCTTCCAGCACCAGCGCGCAGGTGGGGCACTGCGAGGAGCCCGCGCCTTCTTCGCGCAAGGCGCGCAGCACGACGGCGATGCGCTCGCCCAGCGCCTCGGGCGACAGAGACGCCGCCTGCGGACTGGGAAACACCAGCATGCCGATTTCGTCGCGGTCGTGCCCGGTGAGCACCACGTCCTGCACATGCGGCGCCAGCAGCGACACCAGCTTCACGCGCAGCGTGCCCACCGACACCCAGGTGCCGCTGGAGAGCTTGAAGTCTTCCGCCACGCGGCCATTGAAGATCACGCCGTGCGCGGGCTCGCCCGGGTTCGCCAGGAAGCCGGCGTCGCCGATGCGGTAGTAGCCCTCTTCGTCGAAGGCCTCGGCCGTTTCGCGCGGGGCGTCGCGGTAGCCCGGGAACACCGAGACGCCCTTGACGCGCATTTCCAGCTTCTCGCCGTTGGGCACGAACTTCAGCTCCAGCCCGGGCAGCGGCGCGCCGATGCAACCGGCGCCGTCGAGCTTCCAGTGCGCGGAGGTGATGGCGGGCGAGGTTTCGGTGGCGCCCCACGAGGTGGTGAGCCACAGCGGGCGCGTAGGTCGCACGCGCTGCGCCACCGCCTCGAGCCGTTGCCAGGTCGAGGGCGCGAGCGCCGCCGCCGCATAGAACGCCAGCCGCAGGCGCGAGAACACCTCGGTGGCCAGCGCGTCGTCGGCTTCCAGAAAGGGCAGCAGCATGTCGAAGCCGCGCGGCACGTTGAACAGCAGCGTGGGCTTCACCTCGCGCAGGTTGCGCACGGTCTTCTCGATCAGGCCCGGCGCGGGCCGGCCTTCGTCGATGTAGAGCGCACCGCCTTGGCACAGCACCATGTGCAGGTTGTGGTTGGCGCCGAAGGTGTGGCTCCAGGGCAGCCAGTCGACCAGCACCGGCTTCTCGTGCGACAGAAAGCGCCAGGTCTGCGCCATCATCTGCTGGTTGGCGCACAGCATGCGGTGCGTGTTGATCACCACCTTGGGCTTGCCGGTGGAGCCGGAGGTCAGCAGGTACTTGGCGTGGGTGTCGGGCAGCACGTGCCCGAAGGCTTGCATCACCGCGGGCGTTTCCTTCGCCGCCAGCAGCCGGTCGAACGCCGTCGCACCCGGATGCGCGTCGGCGTTGCGGCTGAACACCGTCACCGCTTCCACGCCGCAGCCCGCGAGCGAGCCGCCGTAGACCTTGGCGTCGGAGGCGTAGATCAACCCCGGCTTCAGCGCCTGCAGCATGCCGTGCAGCCGCGACGGGTCCTTGGCCATGCGCGAGTAGGCGCTCGAGAGCGAGCACGCGGTGCGACCGATGTGCATGGCCGCGAGCATCAGCACCGCGTGGTCGATCGCGTTGTCCGAGAGGATCACGACCGGCCGGCCCGGTGGCAGGTCCATGTCGAGCAGCGCCTGCGCCACCGCGCCTACCGCTTCGCGCAGCGCGCGGTAGTCGAGCTTGCGCCAGCCCTCGCCGGTGTCGTCGCGCTCGGCAAACGCCAAGGCATCGGGCGTGTCACGCGCCCAGCGCTCGATCCATTCGCCGATGCAGCGCGCATAGGGCTTCAGCGCCATCGGCGAGCGCAGCGCGAAGGAGCCGTCGTCGAAGTCGATGCGCACCGTGCGGGGCGGGGCGATCAGGCTTTCGTCCAAAAGGAAGTCGGTCATGTCAGTCGAGTGTGCCGGTATCGGCCTTCGCGCGAATCAGGTTCAACAGCAGGGTGTCACGGGCGGCTTCGAGGTCGGCCGTGCGGCGCGTGCCCAGTTCCTCGGCCACGCCTTCAGCCACCTTCTGCTTCAGCTCCGCCGTCATCGACGGCGCGCCCAGGTCCTTCCACCAGTCCTCGATCGGGCCGCCCAGGTGCGCGAGCACATGTTCGATGCCGCCCGCGCCGCCCGACAGATGCAGGTTCATGAAAGGCCCCATCACCGCCCAGCGCAGGCCGGGGCCGTGCGCGATGGCGGTGTCGATGTCGGCCACGCTGGCCACGCCTTCGTTCACGAGGTGGAAGGCCTCGCGCCACAGCGCGGCCTGCAGCCGGTTCGCGATGTGGCCCTTGACCTCGCGCTTCACGTGGATCGGCCGCTTGCCGATGGCCGCGTAGAAGGCCATCGTGCGTTCGATGGCTTCGGCCGAGGTCTGCTCGCCGCCGATCACCTCCACCAGCGGAATCAGGTGCGGCGGGTTGAACGGGTGCCCCAGCACCACGCGCTGCGGATGCGCGCAGCCCGACTGCACACCGCTGATCGCCAGTCCCGACGAACTCGACGCGAGGATCGCGTCCGGCGGCGCGGCCGCGTCCATGCGGCGGAACAGGTCGATCTTGAAGTCCATGCGCTCGGGGCCGTTCTCCTGCACGAAGTCGGCCACGGACACGGCGTCTTCCAGGCTGTCGTGAAAGCGCAGGCGGTCGACCGAGGCACCCTCGGACAGTCCGAAGCGCGCGAGCGTCGGCCAGTGCTGCGCCACCGCCGCGCGCAGGCGTTCTTCCGCGCCCGGCGACGGGTCGGTCGCGTTCACGTCCAGGCCGTGCGCCAGGAAGTACGCCGCCCAGCTTGCACCGATCACGCCGGTGCCGATCACCGCCACGCGCTTCACTTCGTTGTTTTTGTTCATGGTTTCCACCGCGTGCACCGGCTCTCAGCCTTCGTCGTCCATGCGGCCTCGCCGCGAATCGGCTCGACCACCTTGTAGTAGTCCCACGGCTCCTTCGACTCGGCCGGGGTCTTCACCTGCATCAGGTGCATGTCATGCACCATCAGCCCGTCGTCGCGCAGCCAGCCGCCCTTGACGAACATGTCATTGAACTTCGTCTTGCGCAACTGCGCCATCACCTTGTCGGCGTCGTCGCTGCCCGCGGCCTTCACGGCCTGCAGGTACTGCAGCGCGGCCGAGTAGTCGCCGGCGTGGAACGAGGAGGGCATGCGCTTGTGCTTGTCGAAGAAGCGGCGCGCCCACTCGCGCGACTCGGGGCTCTGGTTCCAGTACCAGCTGTCGGTGAGGTACATGCCCTGCGAGTTCTTCAGGCCCAGCGCATGCACGTCGTTGATGGTGATGATCATGCCGGCCAGTTTCATGTTCTTGCTGATGCCGAACTCCGCCGCCGACTTGATGGCGTTCACCGTGTCGCCGCCCGCGTTGGCCAGCGCCAGCACCTGCGCCTTGGAGTTCTGCGCCTGCAGCATGAACGACGAGAAGTCGCTCGCGCCCAGCGGGTGCTTCACCGACCCGGCCACCGTGCCGCCGTTGGCCTGGATCACCTTGGCCGCGTCCGCCTGCAGCGCCGCGCCGAAGGCGTAGTCGGCCGCCACGAAGTACCAGCTCTTGCCGCCGGCCTTGACCACCGCGCTGGCGGTGCCGCGCGCCATGGCCACGGTGTCGTAGGCGTAGTGCACCGTGTAGGGCGAGCAGTATTCGTTGGTGAGGCTCGATGCGCCCGAGCCCACCACGAAGTACGGCTTCTTCTTGTCGGCCGCCACGCCCGCCATGGCAATGGCCGCGCCCGAGTTCACGCCGCCGATCAGCATGTCGACCTTCTGCACGTCGAACCACTCGCGCGCCTTGGCCGCGGCGATGTCGGGCTTGTTCTGGTGGTCGGCCGTGACCAGCTCGATCTTCTTGCCGCCGATGGCGCCGCCCATGTCGGCGATGGCCATGCGGATGGCCTCGGCGCCGGCCGGGCCGTCGTAGTCGCGGTACAGGCCCGACATATCGCTGATGAAGCCGATGCGGATGGCGTCGTCGGACACCTGGGCCGATGCGCCCGAAGCGAATGCGGCGCCGAGTGCAAGTGCGATTGCGAGTGCTCGGGCCAGGGCGGTGCGGGGAATGTTCATGTGTCTTGTCTCGGTTCGTTGTTCTTGTCGTCGGCGGTGCCTGGCTTAACCCAGCGCGAACTCGGGCCGCGGACCGCCCACGCGCGGCAGCCCCATCATCTGGCGCGCCTCGGCCGGCGTGGCCACTTCCATGTCGAGCTCGCGGATCACGCGCACGATGCGCTCGGTGAGCTGCACGTTGGTGGCCAGCTCGCCCTGGCGGAAGTACAGGTTGTCCTCCAGCCCCACGCGCGCATGGCCGCCCAGTAGCAGCGCGGCCACGTTGGCCTCGAGTTGCGACATGCCGATGCCGCTCACGCCGAAGATGGCGCCCTTGGGCAGGGTGTCGACCATCATCTGCAGGTTGCGCGGCGAGTAGGGCATCGCGTTCTGGAAGTTGCGGTGCACGTTCATCACCAGGTTGATGAAGTAGGGCTCGTCGTCGTGGCCCTCGCCGATCAGCGTGGTAGTGTCCTGCAGGATGTGGGTGGGGCTGAATACCTCCCACTCGGGCTTGATGCCGCGCGCCTTCATGCCGGCGGCCAGCTCGCGCCCGCGGGTGATGGGCGTGTCCATCAGGATCTGCCTGCCCTCGAAGCTCAGGTTGAGCGTGGTGGCGTCCAGCGTGCACATCTCGGCGCCGGCGTCCATGCCCTTGATGCGCTCTTCCCACGCAATTTCCCAGCGGTCGCCGGCCAGCGGCTTGACCATGTCGCCGTGCACGCCGCCGCCGGTGGAGTTGTTCAGCACGATGTCGCAGCCACCCGCGCGGATGCGGCTGTTGATGTCGCGGTACACGTCGGCGTTGCAGGTGGCGCCGTCGTCGGGGCGGCGTGCGTGGATGGCCACCACGCTGGCACCGGCGTTCCAGCAGCGCAGCACGTCGGCGGCGATCTCGGCGGGCTGCGTGGGCAGGTGGGGGTTCTGCGACTTGTGCGCCATGCCGCCGGTGGGGGCGATGGTCACGATCACTTTGCGCTTGGACATGTGGTTTCTCCTGTGGGAAGCGCGCTATTATTTTTGGCTGCCGTCGCCCGGGCAGTCATTGCGATGACATTTGGGATCAGGGTTTACGAGGCGCGGTCCGTCTGCGCAGGAGCTTTCATTTCATGCCCACCACGAAGCCGGCCATCAAGGCGGCATCGCTGACCATCCCGCAGCTGCTGCAAGGCTCGGCCTGGTTCCCGCTGCTCGACGTGAGCGCGGGCGAGCGTGTGCTCGATGAGATGCGCGAGGTCGAGGTGGCCGCCGGTGCCGCGCTGTGCCGGCGCGGCGACACGCCGGCGCACTGGTACGGCACGCTCGAGGGCCTGCTCAAGTGGTCGATCACCTCGAGCGACGGGCGCTCGGTGACGCTGGGCGGCCTGTCGGTGGGCAGCTGGTTCGGCGAGGGCACGCTGCTGCGCGCGCTGCCGCGCTCGGCCGACATCATCGCGCTGCGGACCAGCCGGGTGGCGCAGCTGCCGCTGGAAACCTTCGAGTGGCTGCACCGCACGCAGCGCGGCTTCGATCACTTTTTGCTGCAGCAGATCAACGAGCGGCTGCACTGGTTCATGGGCAGCTATGCGGCCCACCGCCTGCTCGACGCCGACAGCCAGGTGGCGCGCGCGCTGGCCGGGCTGTTCCACCCGTGGCTGCATCCGGGCAGCGAGCCGCACCTGCAGACCTCGCAGGAAGAAATCGCCAACCTGTCGGGCGTGTCGCGACAGCGCTGCAATGCGGCGTTGAACCGGCTGAAGGAAGCGGGCTTCCTGCGCATCGAGTACGGGGGGATCACCGTGGTCGACCTCGAAGGGCTGCGGCGCTTCATCAGCGAGTGAGCGGCCCTAGACGCCCAGCAACTCTTCCAGCGCCTGCGGCTGCGCCAGCAAGTCGGCCGAAGCCCCGTGCCGCACGATCTGCCCCTTCTCCATCACCACCGCCAGGTCGGTGTGCGCCAGCACCTTGCGGTAGTCGCGGTCGACGATCAGCGTGGCGATGCCGGTGGCGCGGATCTCGCTGATCACGCGCCAGATCTCGGCCACGATCAGCGGGGCCAGGCCTTCTGTGGCTTCGTCGAGGATCAACAGGCGCGGGTTGGTCATCAGCGCACGGCCGATGGACAGCATCTGCTGCTCGCCGCCCGACAGTTGTTGCCCGCCGTGCGACAGCCGTTCGGCCAGCCTCGGAAAGGTGGCCATCACGCGGTCGAAGGTCCAGGCGCGCTGGCCGTCGATGCCGGCGCGTTCGCTCATCACGAGGTTCTCGCGCACCGACAGGTTCGGGAAGATGCCGCGGCCTTCGGGCACGTAGCCGATACCGAGGCGCGCCATCTTCTCGGGCGGCAGGCCGGTGACGGTGCGCCCGTCGACCTGCACTTCGCCCGAGGCGGGGCGCACATAGCCCATGACGGTGCGGATCAGCGTGGTCTTGCCCATGCCGTTGCGCCCGAGCAGGCCCACCGAGGTGGCCGCCGGAATGGCGGCATGCACGCCGCGCAGGATGTGGCTGTTGCCGTAGTAGGTGTTGAGGTCGCGAACGAGCAGCATGTCAGTGTTTCTCTTCGCCGAGGTAGGCGGTGCGCACTTCGGGGTTCTCGCGGATCGCGCGCGGGTCGCCCGTGGCGATGACGGTGCCGTTCACCATCACCGTGATGCGGTCGGCAATGCGGAACACGGCGTCCATGTCGTGCTCCACCAGCAGGATGGCGTGCGTGGCCTTCAGCCGCGCGAGCAGCGTGAGCATGCGGTCGGTTTCCTCGGCGCCCATGCCGGCGAGCGGTTCGTCCAGCAGCAGCACGCGCGGGTGGGTGGCCAGGCACATCGCCACCTCGAGCTGGCGCTGCGCGCCGTGGCTCATGGTGCCGGCGATGCGCCGCGCCTCGTGCGCGAGGCCGGCCGCTTCGAGCGCGGCATCGGCCGATGCGTTGCTGGTGGCGCAGTGCTGCGACGACTGCCAGATCGCCCATGGCTTCGCGGTGGCGGCCTGCGCGGCGAGGCGGCAGTTCTCGTGCACCGTGAACTCCGGGAAGATGGTCGTGCGCTGGTAGCTGCGGCCCACGCCGTCGCGTGCGCGGCGCGACTGCGCGCGGCCGGTGATGTCCACCCCGTCAAGCGCGATGCGGCCTTCGGAGGCCTCGATCTCGCCCGAGAGCATGTTGATGAGCGTGGACTTGCCGGCGCCGTTGGTGCCGATCACCGCGTGGACCTCGCCGATGTGCAGGTCGAGCGTGACGGCGTTGACGGCGGTGAGGCCGCCGAAGCGGCGGGTCAGCTTGTCGACGGAGAGCAGGGCGTTCATGGTCTTGCTCCTTCCCCTTCCGGGGGAAGGTGGGGATGGGGGCGAGCGGCGCTGGTGGAGGCGGTGCTTTTGCAAAGGCCGCGTGCCCCCACCCCGGCCCTCCCCCAGCGGGGGGAGGGAGCAAGTCAGAACTCCGGGGCGCGTAGTGATTGGTTTTGCTCCTTCCCCCTTTGGGGGAAGGTGGGGATGGGGGCAAGCGGCGCTGGTGGAAGCAATGCCTTTGCAAAGGCCGCTTGCCCCCACCCCAGCCCTCCCCCGGGAGGGGAGGGAGCAAGTCAGAAGACGGGTCATGCGGCCTCCTTCGGCGACAGCCGCTTCACCAGCCCGATCAGCCCCTTCGGCAGCAGCGCCACGAACACGATGATCGTGAGCCCCAGCGTCAGCTGCCAGTGGTCCGCCAGCGGGCCCATCACCGCATGCGTCGAGAAGATCTCCTTCAGCAGCGTGAACGCGATGGCACCGATGACCGCGCCACGCAAATGCCCGAGCCCGCCCAGGATCACCATCAGCAGCACCTCGCCCGAGTTGTGCCACGCCATCAGCTCCGGGTTGACCACGCCGTCGCGCGAGGCCAGCAGGAAGCCCGCCAGGCCCGCAAGCGCACCGGCCAGCACGAAGGCCGCGAGCTTGTAGCCGTACACCGCGAACCCGGCCGCGCGCATGCGCTGCTCGTTCACGCGAATGCCCGCCAGCGCCGCGCCGAAGCGCGAGCGGCGGATGAGCGCCAGCAGCCCGTAGGTGAACACCAGCGACGCCAGCACCACATAGAACAGCACCGTGCGGTTCTCCAGGTCGAGCGCGCCGAGGGCCGGCCGCACGTACATGTAGATGCCGTCGCTGCCGCCGCCCACCTTGGTGTCGTGGAACACGAAGAAGGCCATCTGCGCGAAGGCCAGCGTGACCATGATGAAGTACACGCCGCGCGTGCGCAGGCTCAACGCGCCCACGAACAGCGCATAGAGCGCCGCCGCACCCATGGCCAGCGGCAGCAGCAGCGCGAAGTTGCCGCCCTCGCTGCCCGAGGCCAGCACGGTGACGTACGCGCCGATGCCGTAGAACGCCGCATGGCCCAGGCTCACCAGGCCGGTCATGCCGACCAGCAGCTCCAGGCTCAGCGCGAAGATCGACAGGATCATGATCTTCACGACGAAGTCGGACATGTAGTTGCCCATCAGCGGGCCGGCCACGCCGATGGCGACGGCGCAGGCCACGGGCACGAGGAAAGCGCTCTTCTTCATGACCGTCATGACCGCTTCCCCATCAGCCCTTCAGGCTTCCAGATGAGCACGATGGCCATCAGCAGGTAGATGCCGATGCCGCTCAGGTCCGCGAAGAACACCTTGCCGAAGGTGTCGACGAAGCCCACCAGCAGCGAAGCCACGAGCGCCCCGGTGATCGAGCCGATGCCGCCGATCACCACCAGCACGAAGCAGATGATGAGCACGCTCGCGCCCATGTTCGGGTACACCGAGGACATCGGCGCGGCGATCATGCCGGCCAGCGCCGCCAGCGCCACGCCGGCGGCGAACACGATGCGGTAGAGCCGCTTCACGTCGATGCCCAGCCCGCGCACCATGTCGCGGTTGCTCGCGCCGGCGCGGATCATCATGCCCAGGCGCGTGCGGTTCACGACCCAGTACAGCGCCACGGCCAGCACGATGCAGGCGGCCGAGGCGAACAGGCGATACCAGGGGTAGCTCATGACGTTGCCCAGCGCGAAGCTGCCGTCCAGCCAGGCGGGCACCTTCACGCCGTGCACGTCGTTGCCCACCAGGATGGAGCGCAGCTCCTCGAACACCAGGATGAGCCCGTAGGTCATCAGCACCTGCTGCAGGTGGTCGCGCTGGTAGAGGTAGCTGAAGAAGGCCCACTCGAGCAGGTAGCCGAAGACGGCCGCGAGCACCACGCCGGCCACCAGCATCAGCAGGAACTGGTCGCCGAACAGCGGCGCGAGCGCGAACGCCATGTACGCGCCGATCATGTAGAAGCTGCCGTGGGCGAGGTTGATGACGCCCATGATCCCGAAGATCAGCGTCAGCCCCGAGGCCACGAGGAACAGCAGCAGGCCGTACTGAACCGAGTTCAGGCACTGCACGAGAAAGGTTCCGAAATCCACGTTGGAGGTTCTCTCAGGGCGGAATCGTCAAGAAGGAGATGCACTGCGGGAGACACCGCGGAACCGGCTCTGCCGGGCCGCAGGTGTCGTCCCCGGCGAGGGGGGAGGCGCAGCGACACGAAGTGCGCGAAGCCTGGGGGAGCGCCTGGTTTACATCCTGCAGCCGCGGGCCGGATCGGCCAGGCCCTTGATGGCCGTGCTCACCAGCTTGTTCTCCTTGCCGTCCACCTTGCGCAGGTAGATGTCCTGCACCGGGTTGTGCGACTTGCTCACAGTGAACGTGCCGCGCGGGCTGTCGATCCTGGCCTTCTCGATGGCGCTCGTGAACTCGGCCTTCTTCGAGATGTCGCCCTTGGTGGCGTTCAGGCCCACGCCCAGCATCTGCGCCGCGTCGTAGCCCTGCACCGCGTACACGTCGGGCTGCAGCTTGAACGACTTGGCATAGGCGGTGCGAAACGCCGTGTCGCGCGGCGTGTTCAGGCCGTCTGCATAGTGCAGCGTGGTCAGCATGCCTTGCGCCGATTCGCCTTGCGCGTCGAGCGTGCCGTCGGTCAGGAAGCCGGGGCCGTACAGCGGAATGGTCTTGTTCAGGCCCGCGGCCTGGTAGTCCTTGACGAACTTCACCGCGCCGCCGCCGGCGAAGAAGGCGTACACCGCATCGGGCTTGGCCGCCGCGATCTCGGTCAGCAGCGCCTGGAATTCCACGTTGGGGAAGGGCAGCGTGAGCTGCTTGTCGACCTTGCCGCCGTTCTTCTCGAAGCCTTCCTTGAAGCCGTTGACCGACTCGTCGCCGGCCGCGTACTTCCAGGTGATGGTCATCGCCTTCTTCTTGCCCTGCTGCTTGGCTGCGACTTCGCCCATGGCGTAGGCCGGCTGCCAGTTGCTGAAGGAGCTGCGGAAGATGTTGGGCGCGCACATCGGACCCGTGACGGCGTCGGCGCCGGCGTTGGGCACGATCAGCACGGTGCCGCTTTCCTTGGCGGCCTTGGCCATGGCCATGGCCACGCCCGAGTGCACGGTGCCGACGATGACGTCGACGTTGTCGCGCTTGATGAGCTTGTTGACGTTGTCGGTGGCCTTGGCGGGGTCGGACTCGTCGTCGACCTTGAAGTACTCGATCTCGCGGCCGGCGAGCTTGCCGCCCTGCTCGTCGACGTACAGCTTGAAGCCGTTCTCGATGGCGACGCCCAAAGCGGTGTAGGTGCCGCTGTACGGCAGCATCAGGCCGACCTTGAGCTTGCCGGTGCCCTGGGCGCCGGCGGCCGAGGCCAGGGCGGCAAAGGCGATGGCGGTGAGTGCCAGCCGTGCGGTGCGAATGGTCATGGTGTCTGTCTCCTGTTTTTGGTGATGAAAGAAGTGGTCGCGACGATGACACGATCCGGCTGATCGCGATGCGGGGAATGCCCGCATTCAGGGATCTCGAGCAGCTGCGTCGTGGGCACGCGCGCAGCGATGTCGCGGATCTGCGCGAGCGTGCCGTATTCGTCGTCGATGCCCTGCACGGCGAGCACCGGGCAGCGGATGGTGTCGAGCTCGGCCTCGATGTTCCAGTCGCGAAACGGCGGGTGCAGCCAGATGCGGTTCCAGCCCCAGAAGGCGGAATCGGCGCTGTCGTGGTAGCGGCCCAGCTTCTTCGGCAGGTCGGTGCTCAGGTAGGCGGTGCTCGCGATCTCGATGTTCGCGACGGTCTTGTCTTCCACGAAGATGTGCGGCGCGAGCACCACCAGGCCTGCGACCTTGTCCGGAAAGCGCGAGGCGTACAGCAGCGAGATCGAGCCGCCGTCGCTGTGGCCGAAGAGCCAGGGCTTTTCACCGTCGAGCTTCAATGCGGCGAAGAGCGCGGGCAGCACTTCGTGGGCCTGGCGGTGCATGAAGTCGACGTCCCAGGTCTCGTCGTCGGCACGCGGTGTGGAGCGGCCGTAGCCGGGGCGCGAGAACACGAGGCCGCGCGCCTGGGCGGCGTCGCAGACCTGCGCGGGGAAGTCCTTCCACATGGCGACGGAGCCGAGGCCTTCGTGGAGGAAGACGATGAGGGGGGCGTCGGTGCGCTCGGGGGCGATCCACTGGCATTCGATGTGGACCGTGCGGCCGCGCCAGTCGATGGCGGCGAACTCGGGGCTCATGGTTTTGCTCCTTCGCCCTTTGGGGGAAGGCCGGGATGGGGGCGAGCGGCGTTGGCAGAGGCAGTGCTTGTGCAGATGCCGCTTGCCCCCACCCCAGCCCTCCCCCGGGAGGGGAGGGAGCAAGACAAAGACAGGGCTCCTGTCATGCCTGCTTTTCCCTCTCACGCAACCTGAACCGCTGAATCTTCCCCGTCGCCGTCTTCGGCAGCTCGCTCACGAACTCCAGGAAGCGCGGGTACTTGTACGGCGCGAGCCGTTCCTTCACGAAGGCCTTCAGCTCTTCCTCGGTCGCCGTGCTGCCGTCCTTCAGCACCACGAAGGCCTTGGTCTTCGTCAGCCCCTCGGCGTCTTCCTTGCCGATCACCGCGACTTCGAGCACCGAGGGGTGCTGCATCAGCGTGGCCTCGACCTCGAAGGGCGACACGTAGATGCCGCTGACCTTCAGCATGTCGTCGCTGCGGCCTGCGTAGGTGAAGTAGCCGTCGGCATCGCGCGTGTATTTGTCGCCGCTCTTGGTCCAGCCGCCCTGGAAGGTGTCGCGCGACTTCTCGCGGTTGGTCCAGTACATCAGCGCCGCGCTCGGGCCGCGGATGTAGAGGTCGCCGATCTCGCCGTCGGCCACGGGGCGGCCGTCTTCGCCGCGCAGCTCGATGTCGTAGCCCTCCACCGGCTTGCCGGTGGTGCCGTAGCGCACGTCGCCGGGGCGGTTGGAGATGAACACGTGCAGCATCTCGGTGGAGCCGATGCCGTCGATGATCTCGCAGCCGTAGTGCGCCTTGAAGCGCTGCGCGATCTCGCCGGGCAAGGCTTCTCCGGCCGACGAACACATGCGCAGCGCCACTGCTTCGCGCGCCGGAAGTCTGGGCGAAGCCAGCATGCCCGCGAAGCCCGTGGGCGCGCCGAAGAACACGGTCGGCTTGTGCTCCACCCAGCGTCGGAAGGTGGCGTCGGGCGTGGGCCGCTCGGCCATCAGCACCACGGTGGCGCCCACCGACAGCGGGAAGGTCAGCGCATTGCCCAGGCCGTAGGCGAAGTACATCTTGGCGGCCGAGAAGCACACGTCGTTCTCGGTCAGCCCGAGCACCGGCTTGCCGAACAACTCGGCCGTCCACCACAGGTTGGCGTGCGTGTGCACCGTGCCCTTGGGCTTGCCGGTGGAGCCCGACGAATAGAGCCAGAAGCCGGGGTCGTCCGACGCGGTGGTCACCGACGCGGCCAGGGGCTCGACGGCGGCGAGCGCGGTGTCGAATGCTTTCGCGTTTTCAGGCAACGCACCCGCCGGCTGCGACACGAACAGCGTCTGCACCTCGTGGCCGCCGCGCGACATCGCGTCCTGCAAGGTCGGCAGCAGCGCGCCCGACACCAGCACGGCCTGCGCGCGGCTGTGGTCGAGCATGTAGGCGTAGTCGTCGGGCGTGAGCAGCGTGTTGACGGCGACCGGCACCACGCCGGCATACAGGCAGCCGAGAAAGCTCACGGGCCAGTCGCTGCTGTCGAGCATCAGCAGCAGCACGCGTTCTTCGCGGCGAATGCCCGCGGCCTTCAATGCGGCGGCCAGGCGGCGTGCCCGGTCTTCGAGCTGGCCGTAGCTCAGCGTGCCGCGGTCGTCGATGTAGGCAATGCGTTCGGCGCGGCCGCGGTTGAGGGCGAACAGGTGCTCGGCGAAGTTGAATCGTGGGGGCAGGGTCATTTCTTTGTCTCCTTCGGCCGCTTTTTGTGTTTCTTCTAGAGGCCCAGTGCCGCGAGCACGCCGGGGCTGGCCTGCACGGCGGTGCGGCGGTGATAGAAGTCGAGCGCGCGCAGGCCGCCCAGTTCGGCGCCGCCGCCCGCGCGGCCGGGGCCGCCGTGCAGCGACATCGGCATCACGTTGCCGTGCCCGGTCTGGGCTTGCGCCACGTCCGGCGTGATGACGTGCACGCGGCCATGGCTCGGTGCGACAGACAGCGCGGCTTGCGCCAGCGCGGCGTCGTCGCTGCCGTACAGAGAGGTGACGAGCGAGCCTTGACCCCGGTGGGCGAGCGCGATGCCATGCGCGAGATCGCGATACGGCAGCAGCGTGGCAACAGGGCCGAATACTTCCACGTCGTGCACGCGCTGCGCCGCATCGGCATCGCGCGCGCCCAGCAGCACGGGGCCGATGCAGGCGGCCACCTTCGGGTCGGCATCGACCAGGGGCTTGTCGCGGCTGTCGTGCAGCACGGTGGTCTGTGCGGCCAGCGCGTCGAGGCCGTCGCGCACCGCGTTCAGCTGCGCGCGGCTCACGAGCGAGCCCATGCGCACGCCTTCGTTGCGCGGGTTGCCGACGCTGATGCCCGCGAGCTTGGCGCCGATGGCTTCGGCGGCCGCGTCGTACACCTCGGCCGGCACCAGGATGCGGCGGATGGCGGTGCACTTCTGGCCCGACTTGACGGTCATTTCGCGCACCACTTCGCGCACGAGCAGGTTGAAGGTCTCGCTGCCGGGCGCGGCGCCGGGCAGCAGCAGGGCGCTGTTGAGGCTGTCGGCCTCGATGTTCACGCGCACCGAGCGCTCGGTCACGGCGGGGTGCGAGCGGATCACCGCGGCCGTCTCGGCCGAGCCGGTGAACGAGGCCACGTCGAAGGGCTGCAGCGCGTCCATCAGGCCGGCCGAACTGCCGCACACGATCGACAACGCGCCGGCCGGCAGCACGCCGGCGTCGACCACGTCCTTCACCATGCGTTGCGTGAGCCAGGCGGTGGCCGTGGCGGGCTTCACGATCACCGGCACGCCCGACAGCAGCGCGGGCGCGGCCTTTTCCCACAGGCCCCACGACGGAAAGTTGAAGGCGTTGATGAACAGCGCCACGCCGTGCGTGGGCACCTGCAGGTGCTGCGACTGGAACACCGGCTCCTTGCCGAGCTTGACCGCGTCGCCGTCGCGCAGCGCGCGCACGTCGCCCAGCGTGTCGCCCCACTTGGCGTACTGGCCGACGGTGAAGATCGCGCCGTCGATGTCGACGGCCGAGTCGTTCTTCACCGTGCCGGAGTTCGCGGTGGCGATCTCGTAGTACGCGTCGCGGTTGGCCTGCAGCACCTTCACGATGGCGCCGAGCAGCCCGGCGCGCTGGCGGTAGGTGAGGGCGCGCAGCGCCTGGCCGCCCTGTTCACGGGCGAAGGCAAAGGCTGCGGGCAGGTCGAGCCCGGTGGCGTCGACGCGCGCGAGCTCGGTGCCCAGCACCGGGTCGAACAGGGGCGTGCCGGCGCCCGATCCGCTTTGCCAGCGGCCGGCGACGTAGTTGGGGAGGAGCTCAGTCATGGGGTGAACTTGATCTGCCCTTCGGGCAAGAGATAGAGAACGAGTGCGCGGCCACTGGCCACGGTCGGGCGGTGTGCGGTGCCCGGACCGTAGACGCACCAGCCCGCGGGCCGTCCGTCGAAGGTGGCGGGGTGGTCGTCGAGCGGCATGATCAGGTCGATCTCGCCGTTCGGGTGGGTGTGGTGCGGGCCGGCGATGTCCTGCATGTCGACCACGTCGACCGAGAAGCGGTGCAGCGCGTCTTCGGCCTTGAAGACGCGGCCGTACTTGATGCCGCCGCCTTCGCGCTCGCACAGCCAGCCTTCGGCCACGCCGCCGATGCAGGCCTGGCGCAGCTGCTCGAAGCTGGCGCTGCCCGCGCCGTGGGTGGCGTTGAGCCACCGGTCGAGCGCGCTGTCGAGCGGCTTGCCGGCGATTTCGGCAGTCAGGCCGGCAATCAGCTGGTGAAATGCTTCCTTGCCGTTGGCGTGTGTGTTGCGGTCGGACATCGTGGGGCCTCGAACTTATGAACTACCTTGCAGGATTGCTGCGTGTGCAGTATCTTGCTTGTGGCCGAACAATAAGCATCGAGACAATGAGTGTCAAGCAATATAGTGCATATATGGTGTTTACCCTGAGCGCGCACAATCCCGGCGAAGAACGAGGAATTGCATGAACGAGCATGTAGACGCGGTGCTGGCCACCGCGCCCGAAAGCGCCGCCGGCGGCAACGGCGCGGCGCCGGCTGGGGAGGCCAAGAATCCGTTGCTGGCGGCATTGGGCGACCGGGTGCGCAACCTGCGCGCGCAGCGCGGCCTCACGCGCAAGGCGGTGGCCCTGTCGGCCGACGTGTCGGAGCGCCACCTGGCCAACCTCGAATACGGCATCGGCAACGCGTCGATCCTGGTGCTGCAGCAGGTGGCGGGCGCGCTGCATTGCTCGCTGGCCGAACTGGTGGGTGACGTGACGACCAGTTCGCCCGAGTGGCTGCTGATTCGCGAGTTGCTCGAAAACCGCAGCGAGACCGACTTGCGCCGCGTGCGCGTGGCGCTCGGCGAGTTGCTGGGCACGGCCTCGGTCGACCCGGCGCGGCACCGGCGCATTGCGCTCGTGGGGCTGCGCGGCGCGGGCAAGTCGACGCTGGGACAGATGCTGGCCGAAGACCTGGAGCTGCCGTTCATCGAGCTGAGCCGCGAGATCGAGAAGCTCGCGGGCTGCAGCGTGCGCGAAATCCACGACCTGTACGGCACCAATGCCTACCGCCGCTACGAGCGCCGCGCGCTCGAGGAAGCGGTGCAGATCTACAGCGAGGTGGTGATCGCCACGCCAGGCGGCATCGTGTCCGACCCGGCCACTTTCAACGAGCTCCTGGCGCACTGCACCACGGTGTGGCTGCAGGCCGCGCCCGAGGAGCACATGGGCCGTGTGGCCGCGCAGGGCGACACCCGCCCGATGGCCGCGAGCAAGGAGGCGATGGAAGACCTGCGCCGCATCCTGAACGGCCGCGCCGCTTTCTATTCGAAGGCCGACCTGTCGGTGGACACGAGCGGCAAGACGCTGGCGCAGAGCTTCCAGACCCTGCGTGCGGCCACGCGCCAGTCGATGGGCCTGGGCGCCTGACTGAAATCTGAAAAAAAGCACAACAGGCATTGACTTGCCTGTATGCATGCAGCATGATGCATGTCATCGGCGCAAGAAAGTGCATTATCTTTCCTGTTCCCGGTTTCCGAACACAGTCCCACAGGAGACTTCTGCATGACCGACACCACCACGCTCCAGGCGCCCGCGCGCGTCGACTACCGCACCGAACCCGGCCAGTACCGCCACTGGTCGCTGAGCTTCGACGGCGCCATTGCGCGCCTCGTGCTCGACATTGCGGAAGACGGCGGCATCCGCCCCGGCTACAAGTTGAAGCTCAACAGCTACGACCTGGGCGTGGACATCGAGCTGAACGACGCGCTCAACCGCGTGCGCTTCGAGCACCCCGAGGTGCGCAGCGTCATCGTCACCAGCGGCAAGGACCGCATCTTCTGCTCGGGCGCCAACATCTTCATGCTCGGCGTTTCCAGCCACGCCTGGAAGGTGAACTTCTGCAAGTTCACCAACGAAACGCGCAACGGCATCGAAGACACCTCGAAGCATTCGGGCCTGAAGTTCATCGCGGCCGTGAACGGCGCCTGCGCCGGCGGCGGCTACGAGCTGGCCCTGGCCTGCGACGAAATCCTGCTGGTGGACGACCGCTCGTCGGCCGTGTCGCTGCCCGAAGTGCCGCTGCTCGGCGTGCTGCCCGGCACCGGTGGCCTGACCCGCGTGACCGACAAGCGCCGCGTGCGCCATGACCTCGCCGACATCTTCTGCACCAGCGTGGAAGGCGTGCGCGGCCAGCGCGCGGTCGACTGGCGCCTGGTCGACGCCGTGGCCAAGCCCGCGCAGTTTCCCGCCGCCGTGCAGGAGCGCGCGTCGCAGCTCGCCGCCGGCAGCGACCGCCCGGCCGATGGCAAGGGCGTGGCGCTGACCCGCCTGGAGCGCACCGACAGCGCCGACGGCATCGCGTATTCGCACGTCAACGTGCAGATCGACCGCAGCAAGCGCACGGCCACGATCACCATCAAGGCGCCCACCGGCGCGCAGCCGGCCGACATTGCCGCCATCGAGGCCGCGGGTGCCGCTTGGTGGCCGCTCGCGATGTGCCGCGAACTCGACGACGCCATCCTCAACCTGCGCACCAACGAGCTCGACACCGGCACCTGGCTGCTCAAGACCGAAGGCGACGCCGCCGCCGTGCTGGCGTCCGATGCCGTGATGTTCGCCCACAAGGACCACTGGCTGGTGCGCGAAACCATCGGCGCGCTGCGCCGCACGCTGGCGCGCCTCGATGTGTCGTCGCGCAGCCTGTTCGCGCTGGTCGAGGCCGGCTCCTGCTTCGCCGGCACGCTGGCCGAGCTGGCCTTCGCGGCCGACCGCACCTACATGCTCGCGCTGCCCGACGATGCCGACCGCGCGCCGAAGCTCACGCTGGGCGAGGCCAGCTTCGGCCACTTCCCGATGGTCAACGACCAGAGCCGCCTGCAACGCCGCTTCTATGAAGAGACCGCGCCGCTGGAGGCCGCACGTGCCGCCGTCGGCAAGGCACTGGACGCCGACGAGGCCGTCAAGCTGGGCCTGGTGACCGCCGCGCCCGACGACATCGACTGGAACGACGAGATCCGCATCGCCATCGAGGAGCGTGCGGCCATGTCGCCCGACGCGCTCACCGGCCTGGAAGCCAATCTGCGCTTCGCGAGCAAGGAGAACATGAACACCCGCATCTTCGGGCGGCTCACCGCCTGGCAGAACTGGATCTTCAACCGCCCCAACGCCGTTGGCGAAAAGGGCGCGCTGAAGGTCTACGGCACCGGCGAGAAGGCCGGCTTCGACCTGAACCGCGTCTGAGCACACAACCGTCCGAACAACCCAAGGAACAACGATGAGCACGATCAACTACGGCGAGAAGATCCCCAACAACGTCAACCTCGGCGAAGACCGCACGCTGCAGCGCGCGCTCGAAGGCTGGCAGCCCAACTTCATCAACTGGTGGGACGACGTGGGCCCCGAAGGCTCGACCAACCACGACGTGTACCTGCGCACGGCCGTGAGCGTCGACCCGCAAGGCTGGGCCCAGTTCGGCCACGTGAAGATGCGCGATTACCGCTGGGGCATCTTCCTGAACCCGGGCGATGCCAACCGCGAAATTCACTTCGGCGACCACAAGGGCGAGAAGGCCTGGCAGGACGTGCCCGGCGAACACCGCGCCAACCTGCGCCGCATCATCGTGACGCAGGGCGACACCGAGCCCGCGTCGGTCGAGCAGCAGCGCCACCTGGGCCTGACCGCGCCCAGCATGTACGACCTGCGCAACCTGTTCCAGATCAACGTGGAAGAAGGCCGCCACCTGTGGGCCATGGTGTACCTGCTGCAGAAGCACTTCGGCCGCGACGGCCGCGAGGAAGCCGACGCACTGCTGCAGCGCACCTCGGGCGACGCCAACAACCCGCGCATCCTGGGCGCCTTCAACGAGAAGACGCCCGACTGGCTGGCGTTCTTCATGTTCACGTACTTCACCGACCGCGACGGCAAGTTCCAGCTGGCCGCACTGGCCGAGAGCGCGTTCGACCCGCTCGCGCGCACCACGAAGTTCATGCTGACCGAGGAAGCCCACCACATGTTCGTGGGCGAGAGCGGCGTGTCGCGCGTCATCGCGCGCACCGCGCAGGTGATGAACGAGCTGAAGACCGACGACGCGCAGAAGATCCGCGCCGCAGGCTGCATCGACCTGGGCACCATCCAGCGCTACCTGAACTTCCACTACAGCGTGACCATCGACCTGTTCGGCGCCGACCAGTCGAGCAACGCCGCCATCTTCTACAGCTCGGGCCTGAAGGGCCGCTACGAAGAAGGCAAGCGCGACGACGACCACGTGCTCAAGGGCCAGACCTACAAGGTGCTCGAAGTGCGCGACGGCCAGCTCGTCGAGAAGGACGTGCCGATGCTCAACGCGCTCAACGAAGTGCTGCGCGACGACTTCATCAAGGACTCCGTGGCCGGCGTGGGCCGCTGGAACAAGGTGCTCGAGAAGGCCGGCATCCCGACGCGCCTGTCGGTGCCGCACAAGGCCTTCAACCGCCAGATCGGCGCGCTCGCCGGCATCAAGATGTCGCCCGAAGGCCGCGTGGTGAACGAGGTGGAATGGGCCGCCAAGCGCGACGAATGGCTGCCGAGTTCCGAAGACTTCGCTTTCGTGGCATCGTTGATGGGCCGCGTGGTGGAGCCGGGCAAGTTCGCCGGCTGGATTTCGCCGCCGGTGATGGGCATCAACCGCCAGCCGGTGGACTTCGAGTACGTTCGTTTCGGCTGATCGGTATTTCGGTATTGCTCCTTCCCCCGCTGGGGGAAGGCTGGGATGGGGGCAGGCAGCGTGACCACGACAAGCGCCGCTTGCCCCCACCCGACCCTCCCCCGAAACGGGAGGGCTTTCAGGAGAGAACCACATGGACATGGCCGTTGAAGCCGGAGTCATCAAGCAGCACCTGATCGACCCCGAGATCTGCATCCGCTGCAACACCTGCGAGGCCATCTGCCCCGTGAACGCGATCACGCACGACGACAACAACTACGTCGTGCGCGCGGACATCTGCAACGGCTGCATGGCCTGCATCTCGCCGTGCCCCACGGGCTCGATCGACAACTGGCGCACGATGCCGCTGGTGCGCGCGTACACCATCGAGGAACAGCTCGGCTGGGAGTCGCTGCCGGGCGAACTGTCGCCCGAAGAGCTCGAAGCCGCCGGCGTGCCTGCAGCGACAGCAGAAGCCACGGAAGTGCCCGCGCAGACGCAGGCCCAGGCCGCCGCCGAAGCGACCGAGCCGGTCTTCAATTCCGCGCAGTACGGCGCCACCGTGCCGCCCTGGTCGGCTGCGCACGCGTACACGAATCTCTTTCCGCCCAAGACCCCGACCACCGCCACGGTGGTCGGCAACTTCAATTGCACCGAGGCGGGCTTCGACAGCGAGACGCACCACATCGTGCTGGACTTCGGCGTGGTGCCGTTCCCGGTGCTCGAAGGTCAGTCGATCGGCATCGTCCCGCCCGGCGTGGACGCCATCGGCAAGCGCCACCATGCGCGCCAGTACTCGGTGGCGAGCCCGCGCAACGGCGAGCGCCCCGGCTACAACAACGTCTCGCTCACCGTGAAGCGCGTCACCGAAGACCACGAGGGCGACCCCGTGCGCGGTGTGTGCTCCAACTTCGTGTGCGACCTGAAGGTGGGCGACACGGTGCAGGTGGTGGGGCCTTTCGGTTCGTCGTTCCTGATGCCGAACCACCCGAAGTCGAACATCGTGATGATCTGCACCGGCACCGGCAGCGCGCCCATGCGCGCCATGACCGAGTGGCGCCGCCGCCTGCGCAAGAGCGGCAAGTTCGAAGGCGGCAAGCTGATGCTGTTCTTCGGCGCGCGCACGCAGCAGGAACTGCCGTATTTCGGGCCGCTGCAGTCGCTGCCGAAGGACTTCATCGACATCAACCTCGCGTTCTCGCGCACGCCGGGGCAACCCAAGCGCTACGTGCAGGACCTGATGCGCGAGCGCGCCGCCGACCTGGCCGCGCTGCTGAACGACGGCAGCAGCCACTTCTACGTGTGCGGCCTGAAGAGCATGGAAGAGGGCGTGGTGCTCGCACTGCGCGACGTGGCGAAGGACGCGGGGCTCGACTGGGACACCGTGGGCGCCGCGCTGAAGCGGGAAGGCCGCCTGCACCTCGAAACCTACTGAGCCGCGGCGGATGCAGTTCGCCGACTTCCATGCGGGCCAGGTCATCGAGGCCGGGCCCTATGTCCTCACCGAGGCCGAGCTGGTGCAGTTCGCGCGGGCCTACGACCCGCAGTGGTTCCACACCGATGCCGAAGCGGCCGCGCAGAGCCCCTTCGGCGGACTCATCGCCAGCGGCTGGCAGACCTGCGCCATCGCGATGCGGCTGGTGGTCGATGCGGTGCTGGCGGGGTCGGAGTCTTTCGCGTCCCCGGGGCTCGAACAGGTGCGCTGGCCCCACCCCGTGCGGCCCGGCGACACCCTGCGGCTGGTGGCCGAGGTCAGCGAGGTGCGACGCTCCGAGAAGCGCCCCACGCTGGGCATCCTGCGCTGGCGCTGGCGGCTGTTCAACCAGCGCGAGCAGCTGGTGCTCGAGGTCGACGTGACCAGCCTTTTCAAGCTCAAGCCGGCGCTCTGAACGCACAAAAAAACCCGCAACGCGCGAGCGCTGCGGGTTTTCCGTGTGTGACAGACTTGATTTCTTACTTGGTCAGGTCGACGGCGCTGGAGCCCTTGGCCTTGCCGTTCGCCTTCACGCCAGCGCCCGATGCGCCGGGTGCCTTCAGGCCACCGCCGGCCGAGCCCGCGGCACCGGTCGCGCCGTTGAGCGTGCCGCCC
This sequence comes from Variovorax sp. AC103, assembly GCF_979254005.1. NCBI lineage: Bacteria > Pseudomonadati > Pseudomonadota > Betaproteobacteria > Burkholderiales > Comamonadaceae > Variovorax > Variovorax sp. AC103. Next base: position 358,416 of record NZ_CEEDFC010000002.1, read on the forward strand.
ACGGTGTTCGTCAGGCCGCCCGTGGTGTTGCCGACTGCGCCCGTGGCACCGCCCACCGCACCCGTCGCGCCGCCGAGGACGCCACCTGCTGCGTTGCCCACGCCGCCTGCGGCATTGCCTGCACCGCCAGTGTTCGCCGAGGTGCCCGCCCCGGCGGCTGCGCCGGTGTTGGTGCCGGCGCTGCCCTGGGCTGGCGCCGTCTTCACGCCGGTCGAGGTGTTGACGTCGGCATTCACGCCCACGCCAACCCCCACGCCTTGCGCCTGCGCTGCACCGCTCACGGCCAGGAGGCCGGCGAGCAGGGCGCCGACGAAGATCTGCTTGTGTTGTTGTTGCTTCATGTGTGACTGTTCCTTTCGTTGAATGGTCACGAACCGGCTCTGGGCCAGTTCGGGTTGAACCTTCAACGTACCGGCACGTGTCGCCGTGTGCGCGACAGCCGTCCTTGCGTGTGGGACTTGGCTGTCAGCGGGAGCAGGGGCTCGTGCGTTCGTGCCGGCCATCTATCGCCGGCAAAGACACTACGGGACGCAGGTGCAAACCGGGCACAGGCCTGCGCCCGTCAACTCACGCAACTAATAATGTTGCATGAAACGAGACAGCAAGCTTTCAGGCGTTCTCCACGTGCTGCTGCACATGGCCGAGATGGACGGCCCCGTCACCTCCGAGTCGCTCGCGGTCGCGATGCACACCAACCCGGTCGTCGTGCGCCGCGTCATGGCGGGGCTGCGGCAGGCGGGGTTCGTGAGCTCGGCCAGGGGCCACGGCGGCGGCTGGGTGCTGTCGTGCTCGCTGGATACGGTGACGCTGGGCGACATCCACAACGCCGTGGGCGCGCCCGCGCTGCTGGCCATGGGCCACCGCACCGAAAGCCCGGGCTGCATCGTCGAGCAGGCCGTGAACGCGGCGCTCGACGGCGCCTGCCAGGAGGCCGAGGCCTTGCTGCTGCGGCGTTTCAACAGCATCACCCTGGCAGACCTGTCCAGGGACTTCCATCGCCGCATGACGGGCGGCAGTTTCACCTTGAAGGACATCGAACATGCGGCATGACGCCCTGATCGTGGGCGGCAGCTTTGCCGGCCTTTCCGCTGCGATGCAGTTGGCCCGTGCGCGCCGCAAGGTGTGCGTCGTCGACGCGGGTGCGCCGCGCAACCGCTTCGCCGCCCAGTCGCACGGTTTCTTCGGGCAGGACGGCGTGCCGCCGCTGAAGATGATTGCCGACGCGCGCGACAAGCTGCTCGCATACCCGACGGTCGAATACATCCAGGCCAGTGTCGTGGCCGCGAGCGCCGACGGCGCCGACGGATTCACCGCCACGCTGGACAACGGCGAACAGCGCTCGGCTCACAAGCTGCTGCTGGCCTTCGGCGTGCAGGACGGCCTGCCGGACATTCCCGGCGTGCGCGAGCGCTGGGGCACCAGCGTGCTGCATTGCCCCTACTGCCACGGCTACGAGTTCAGCGGCCGGCAGTTGGGCCTGCTGTTCGCCGGCGCGCTGCCGCCGGACCATGCGCTGCTGATCGCCGAGTGGGGGCCGGTCACGTTGTTCATGAACGGCAGCGACGCGCTCGACGCCGAGGTGCGCGCGAAGCTGCAGGCGCGCGGCGTGACCATCGAGCCGGGGCGCGTCGCCGGCCTCGAAGGCGCGGGAACCGACCTGGCCGGCGTGCGGCTAGGCGACGGGCGGCGGGTGCCGATCGAGGCGCTGTACGTGGTGCCGCGCACGCGGCCCGCCAGCCCGCTGGCCGGGCAGCTCGGCTGCGCTTTCGACGACGGCCCGCTAGGCCCGGTGCTGCGCGTCGACGCCATGAAGATGACGACCGTGCCCGGCGTGTACGCGGCGGGCGACCTCGCCATGGCCTTCACCAACGCCACGCTGGCCTCCGCCGACGGGCTCTCGGCCGGTGTGTCGCTGCATCGGTCGCTGGTGTTCGAGGCCTGATTTCACTTTTTTTCGCGAATTCGGCGAAAACGGCCCGAGACCACCCTATAATCTGAGGCTGTCGCGGGAATAGCTCAGTTGGTAGAGCGCAACCTTGCCAAGGTTGAGGTCGAGAGTTCGAGACTCTTTTCCCGCTCCAAATCGCGCAAAAAGGCCACCTCACAAGGGTGGCCTTTTTCATTGGCGCTCCGGTTCAGCCCCTCGCCGGCAACACCGTCCCCCGGCTCTCCCCGAACCCGATGCGCGCATGCCCGGGCTTCTCGCACCAGCCGCGCAGCAGCACCGCGTCGCCGTCTTCCAGGAAGCTGCGCTGCTCGCCGTTGGCCAGCGTGACCGGGCTTTGCCCCGCGCGCGCCAGCTCGATGATGGCGCCGGCCTCGCCCTCGCCGGGCCCCGAGATCGTGCCGCTGCCGAACAGGTCGCCCGGGTTCAGGCTGCAGCCGCCCATCGTGTGGTGCGTGACCATCTGCGCCACGCTCCAGTACTGGTGCCTGAAGCTGGTGGACGACAGGCGCGACGGCCCGGTGTTTTCCTTGCGTGCCTTCTCGCTTTCGAGCCACACCTCCAGCCGGATGTCGAGCGCGCCGCTTTCGCGGTTGGCGGCGTTCTCCAGGTACGCCAGCGGTTGCGGCTCGTTCGCGGGCCGCGTCCAGGCTTGCCGGTAGGGCGCGAGCGCCTCCATGGTCACGATCCACGGCGAGATGGTGGTGGCGAAGTTCTTCGCCAGGAAGGGCCCGAGCGGCGCCATCTCCCAGAACTGGATGTCGCGCGCCGACCAGTCGTTGAGCAGGCAGATGCCGAAGATGTGCTCCCCGGCGCGCTCGAGCGGAATCGGTTCGCCCTGCGCGTTGCCCGTGCCGATCCACACGCCCAGCTCCAGCTCGTAGTCGAGCCGTGCGCAGGCCTGGCAGGTGGGCGCCTTCGCGCCCGGTGCCATCGACTGCCCCATCGGGCGGTGAAAGCGCTGCCCGCTCACGCCGATGGTCGACACGCGCCCGTGGTACGCGGTGGGAATCCAGCGGAAGTTGGGCGTCACGTCGCCGTCGGGGTTCATCAGGCGGCTGATGTTCAGCGCATGGTCGATCGAGGTGTAGAAGTCGGTGTAGTCGCCAATGCGCGCGGGCACGGTGTATTCGACCTCGGCCTGCGGCACCAGGCACGTGCGCACCGCCAGCACGGTGGCATCGGGCGCGTCGTGCTTCAGCAGGTCGAACAGCGCGTGGCGCAACACCCGCCATGCGCCGCCGCCGAGCGCGAAGAAGTCGTTCAGCGCAGGCAACGCGGCCGCGCGCGCCGCATCGAGGGCCGCACCGTCGAGCTGCCGGGAGCCGACCAGTGCCGCCAGGTCGAGCACCCGGTCACCGATGGCCACGCCGCCGCGAAACGCCTCTGTGCTGCCCGCGCGGCGGAACACCGCATGCGGCAGGTTCTGGATCGGAAAGTCGCAGCCCGCGGCGTTGGCCGAGTCGACCCAGCTGCGTGCGTCGGCGTCGTGCGTGTGATTGAGCGCGTTCATTCGAAAGCCCTTACACCGATGCCATCAGCGCGTCGTCGAAGATCGCGACCGCGCGCGTCCACCCCGCCGATGCACCGCGGATCTTGTGCGGGAAGCAGCTGATGAAGAAGCCCGTGGGCGGCAGCACCTCCAGGTTGTGCAGCTTCTCGATGTGGCAGTAGCCGATGTCGCGCCCGGCCTTGTGGCCTTCCCAGATCAGCGAGGCGTCCTGCGTCTCGCCGTACTTCTTCGCGGTGTGCACGAAGGGCGCGTCCCAGCTCCAGGCGTCGGTGCCCGTCAGGCGCACGCCGCGCTCCAGCAGGTACATGGTGGCTTCGTAGCCCATGCCCGCGCCGGCCGACACGTAGTCGTTGTGGCCGTAGCGCGAGCCGGCGCGCGTGTTGACCACCACGATCTCCAGCGGGCTCAGCGTGTGGCCGATGCGCTGCAACTCGGCCTCGACGTCGGCGGCCGTCACTACGTAGCCGTCGGCGAAGTGGCGGAAGTCGAGCTTCACGCCCGGCTGGAAGCACCATTCGAGCGGCACGTCGTGGATGGCGATGGCGGGCTTCTTCTCGCCCAGCGCCTTGTCCATGGTCGAGTGGAAGTGATAGGGCGCATCGAGGTGCGTGCCGTTGTGCGTGGACAGCTGCACCAGCTCCACCGCCCAGCCTTCGCCGTCGGGCAGGTCCTCCTTCTTCAGGCCGGGAAAGAAGGGCTCGATCTGTTCGTAGGTCTGCTCGTGCGTGAAGTACTGGATCTTCGGCGCGAAGGCCGGCGGGTCGGACATCACGTCGTTCTCCAGAAAGATCGACAGGTCGACGAATTTGCGTGGCATGGGAAGGCTCCTTGTGTCTTCGTGTGGGAATAAGGAATCAGGGCTGCTGCCAGCGCAGCAGGCGTTGCTCGGCAAAGGCCAGCAATGCATTGCTCACGAAGCCGATGAGGCCGAGCAGCACGATGCCGGCGAACAGGTCGCTGGCGCGAAAGGCGCGCGCGGCCAGAAGAATGGCCTGGCCCAGGCCGCTTTGCGAGGCGATCATTTCGCCCACCACCGCCACGATGAGCGCGATGGTCAGCGCCAGGCGCATGCCGGCCAGGATGTCGGGCATGGCGTTGGGCAGGCCCATCTTCCAGATGTACGCCGCGCGCGACATCTGCAGGCAGCGCGCCACCTCCGCCAGGCGCGGCTCCACGGCCGCGAAGCCGTGCACCGTGGCCAGCAGCACCGGCCACATCGCGCCGAAGGCCACCACGAAGAGCACCATGCCGGGGTTGAGCCCGAAGATCGAAATGGCCAGCGGCAGCAGCGCCGAGGCGGGCAGCGGGCGAATGAACTCCAGCGTGGGCTGCACCCACGCGCGCACCGCGGGCGACACGCCGATGGCCGCGCCCAGCACCACGCCGAACAGCGACGCGAGCAGCCAGCCTTCGACCATCCGGCCGACCGTGGCCTGCGTGAACGCCAGCAGCTCGCCCTTGCCTGCGTTCGTGCTGTCGCCCGAGAGGTTCAGCCCTTCGAGCAGGCTGGCGAGGGTGGCTTGGGGCGTCGGCAGGAACACACGGCTGACCCAGCCCGCGTTGCTCGCGACCCACCACAGCGCGACCAGCGCGAGCAGCACGCCCAGCGAGCCGAGCCAGTCCAGGCCGAAGCGGTTCGAGCGGTTCATGACAGCACGCCCATGCGCCGCGCGACCACGCGCTGCAGCAGCACCATGCCCGCGTTCACCGCGAAGCCCACCACGCCGATCCACCCCAGCCACGCGAGCATCAGCGCGGGGTCGAAGCTCTGCTGCGCGATCATCATCGCGTAGCCCATGCCGTTCGGGTTGGCCGCGATCTCCACCGTCACGGCCACCACCAGCGCCACCGCCACGCCGAGCCGCAGCGCGACGAACAGGCGCGGCATGATGGCCGGCAGCACGATCTTGAAGGCCCGTTCGCGCGCCGACAGGCCCAGCACGCGGCTCACCTCCAGCAGGCGGGGCTCGATCTGCTGCACCCCCGACTGCACCAGCACCAGCAGCGGCCAGAAGGTGGCGAAGGCGACGATGGCCAGCTCCATGCGCACCCCGAAGCCGAAGCCCAGCATCGCCAGCGGAATCAGCGCCACCGAGGGCACGGGGCGCAGCACCTCGATGGACATGGACCCGAGCTGCGCCGCGCGGCGCGAGAGCCCGAGCACCAGGCCCCCTGCAATGCCGAGCACCGCCCCCAGCAGCAGACCGAGCGCAGCGGTGCCCAGCGTGAAGCCGGTGGCCTGCCACAGCGAGCCGTCCATCGCAGCGCCTGCGAAGGCCCTGGCCGCCGCGCTCGGCGGCGCGAGCGAATCGCTGCCCAGGGCGGCCGCGCGCCGCGCGTACCACTCGAATGCCGCGACCAGCAGGGCGGGAACCACCCACGGCCGCAGCCACCGAAGGACGCGGCGCTCAGTCATGGCCCTGCTCGATGAAGGCGAACAGCTCACGCCGCAACCGCAGGTACTCCGGATGCTCCTTCGTCGTGAGCTGGTCGCGCGGCCGCGGAATCTTCACGTCGATCATCCGCGCGAGACTCGGCCGCCCCGGGCCCGGGTCGGCCTGCAGCGCGATCACGCGGTCGCCGAGGTAGATGGCTTCTTCCAGGTCGTGCGTGACGAACAGCACCGTGAGCCCGTCGTCGCGCACCAGCCGCGCCAGCTCGTCCTGCAGGCTCTGGCGCGTGAGCGCGTCCAGCGCGCCGAAGGGCTCGTCCATCATCATCAACTCGGGTTGCTGCGCGAGGCAGCGCGCAATCTGCGCGCGCTGCTGCATGCCGCCCGACAGCTGCACCGGAAACTTCTGCGCATGCTTCGCAAGGCCGACCTTGCCCAGCACGTCGGCGATGCGCGGCGCGCGCTCGGCCGCCGGCACGCCGGCCGCCTCGAGCGCCAGGCTCACGTTGCCCTCCACCGTGCGCCAGGGCAGCAGCGCGCGGCCGTAGTCCTGGAACACGAAGGCGACTTCGCGCGAGGGTTCGGTCATCTTCACGCCGTTGCGTCGAACGTCGCCCGCACTGGCCGTGACGAGCCCGCTGGCCGCGCGCAGCAGCGTGGTCTTGCCGCAGCCGCTCGGGCCGACGATGCAGACGAACTCGCCGCGTGCCACGTCGAACGAGGTGGGCGACAGGATCTCGCGTCCGCCCAGGCGGATGGCAACGCCGTCGAAGCGCAGGAAGGGGGTGGCCTGCATCGCGGGGCCGGCCTGCGAAGGGAAGCCGTTCGCCGACAGCGCGGCGCGCGCGGTGACAGGTGCGGGTGCCGAGATCACTTGGCCACCAGCTTCGTCACGTCGATGTTCGTCTTGAGCATGTCCTGCTCCTTCATCAGCCCGGTCCAGTAGGCGAGCTGCTTCTCGGTCACGACCGGACCGGGCGGCGAGACCTGCACCTTGGCCAGCACCTCGGGCGGCAGCTTGATGTACTTGCCGATGGCCGCGCGCACCTTGGCGTCGTTCTTCGCCTGCTGCATGAACGCGGCGGATTCGACCAGCGCCTCGCGGAAGGCGCGCGCCGCGCCCGGGTTCTTCGCCACCCATTCGCGCTTGGCCGCATGCACGATGGTCTGGTTGTTCTCGGGCAGGAAGGTCGAGTAGTACGAGGCCACGTAGCCCGCGCCGCTTTCGGTGATGCGGCTCATGAACGGGTCGGCCGACACCACCGCGTCGACCGAGCCGCCGCGCAGCAGGTCGGCATGCTGAGGGAACGCGGCCTCCACGAAGTTGACCTTGCGGTAGTCCACGCCGCTGTCCTTCAGCCAGGCGCGGAAGGTCACGTGCAGGAAGGCGCCCAGGCCCGGCACGCCGATCTTCTTGCCCACGCAGTCCTGCGGGCCCTTGATGCCGGAGCCCGCGCGCGCCACCAGGCCGAAGCCGGTGATGGTCTTCGACGTGAGCCCGCCGCCGGCCACCAGCACCAGGTCGAGGCCGCCGTCCACCGCCTGCAGGAACACCGAGGGCGTGGGCCCGCCGATCTGCAGCGAGTCGGACTGCAGCGCCGCGGGAATGGTCGAGTTCAGCGGAATGAACTTGAGCTCCACCTCGAGGTTGCGCTTCTTGAAGTACCCCTCCTCGGCCGCCACGAACACCGAGGCGAAGTCGGTCACGGCGGTGTAGCCGAACACGATCTTCGTGTTGGCCTGCGCGAAGGCGGGCAGCGCGGCGGCGGCCGATGCCGCGGCCAGCGCCGACAGCAGGGTGCGCCGTTTCATCGTGGGGGTCTTCGTCATGTCTTCTGTCTCCTGGGAGTGGTCTTCGTGCGTGGGGTCTTGACGGTCTTCGGGCGCGGCAGCGCGGCGCGCAGCCCGCCGACGATGAAGCTCACCAGCATCGGCGCCACGGCCGGGTCGGCGCGCTTGTTCTCGCCGCGCGACAGCCGCTCGATGCGGGTGTCGTTCAGGTGATGCAGCAGCGAGCCCAGCGCGAACTGGTAGCCCCAGGCGGCCTGGCTGCGCGTGGCGTGCGGCAGCGCGGTGTGCAGCGCGTCGATGTAGGCCTCGGCCAGCGGGTCGAAGTAGGCGCGCAGCACGCGGTCGGCCTCCTCGGTGGCGTGGTACAGCTCGCGCGCCACCAGCAGCGCGTAGTACTCGCCCTCGGCGCTCGCGCGCAGTGCCAGCACGGGCGCGGTGAAGGCATCGATGATGCGCGGCAGCGTGCGCGCGTCGTCGGGGGCGATGTCCACCGCGGCCAGGCCGGCGAGCCGCGCCTCGATGGAGTGGCCCCAGTGCTCGAAGATGGCGTGAAACAGCTCGTGCTTCTGGCCGTAGTAGTAGCCCACCAGCGCCAGCGGCACGCCGGCCTCCTCGGCGATCTGGCGGATCGTCACCACGTGGTAGCCGTGCCGTGCAAAAAGCTTCTCGGCCGCCAGCAGGATCGCCTGCTTGCGGTCGGGCCGCGCAGTCTCGGCGGCGACTGCGGCGGAACTCTGCGTCGGAGTGCGCGAGGCGCTGCGCCTTGCGGCAGGTGTGCGGATGCTCATGAAGGCATATTGAACGCTTGTACAAAAACATTGAACACGCGTACAAACCCTGAGGTCAACCCTCATTGAGCACGGTCGTTCGCGGCGCTACGCTCGTGCCATGGCCGTTCCCAACATTCCCCAGATCCGTCTCTATCAAAACTGGCTGCGCGACGTGCGCGGCCTCTCGTTCGACAGCTACGACGCGCTGTGGCGCTGGTCGGTCACCGACCTCGACGCCTTCTGGCAGAGCCTGTGGGACTACGCCCGCATCGAGTCGCCCACGCCGCACACGGCGGTGCTCGCCGAGTCGCGCATGCCCGGCGCGCGCTGGTTCCCCGGCGCCCAGGTCAACTACGCGCGCGAGGTGCTGCGCCATGTCGACGCGGCACATGCGGCCGGCATGCCCGCCATCGTGAGCGACAACGAGCGCGGCGAGGTGCGCGAGATGTCATGGCCCGAAATGCGCCGCCAGGTCGCTTCGGCCGCGCTCACGCTCAAGTCGCTGGGCGTGCAGCGCGGCGACCGCGTGGCCGCCTACATGCCCAACGTGCCCGAGACCATGGTGGCCTTCCTGGCGTGCTCCAGCATCGGCGCCGTGTGGAGCGTGTGCGCGCCCGACATGGGCACCGCCGCCGTGGCCGACCGCTTCCGCCAGATCGAGCCCAAGGTGCTGATCGCGGTGGACGGCGTGCACTACGGCGGCAAGGCGCTCGACCGCAGCACCGTGCTGCAGGAACTGCGCGCGCAGCTGCCGAGCGTGAAGAAGCTGGTGCTGGTGAAGACGCCCTACGCCGCGCAGACGGTGCCGCACGACGTCGAATGGCTGCACGCCACCGACCGCTACGACGACAGGGTCGCCGCCTTCGAGCCCGAGTGGCTGCCCTTCGACCACCCGATCTGGATCGTCTATTCGAGCGGCACCACCGGCCTGCCCAAGCCCATCGTGCACGGGCAGGGCGGCATCATCCTCACCATGCATGCCTGCGGCCTGCACAACGACGTGGGCGCGAGCTACGGCGCCAACAACTTCGGCGAGCGCTACCACTGGTACAGCTCCACCGGCTGGGTCATGTGGAACTCGCAGCTCTCGGGCATGGCCTTCGGCGCCACCATCTGCATCTACGACGGCAACCCGGCCGGCAGCAAGGACAAGCCCGACTGGGGTGTGCTGTGGCGCTTCGTGGCGCGCCACAAGGTCACCTTCTTCGGCGCGGGCGCGGCCTATTTCACCAACTGCATGAAGGCCGGCCTGGTCGCCAAAGACTGCGGCGACCTGTCGCGCGTGCGTGCGCTCGGCAGCACCGGCTCGCCGCTGCCCGAAGAGGTGCAGCGCTGGGGCTCGCAGCAGGTGCTCGACGCGGGCTCCGCGGATGTGTGGTGGTGCAACATCTCGGGCGGCACCGACTTCTGCGGCGCCTTCGTCGGCGGCAACCGCGAACTGCCCGAAGTGCCGGGCCAGATGCAGTGCCGCGAACTCGGCCACGCGGTCGAGGCCTGGAACGAGAGCGGGCAGAGCGTCGTCGGCGAGGTGGGCGAGCTGGTGTGCACCCAGCCCATTCCGTCGATGCCGCTCTACCTGTGGGGCGACGAAGGCAACGCGCGCTACCTGTCGAGCTACTTCGACACCTACCCGGGCGTGTGGCGCCACGGCGACTGGATCAAGATCGGCGAAGACGGCGGCTGCATCATCTACGGCCGCAGCGACGCCACCATCAACCGCCAGGGCCTGCGCATGGGCACCAGCGAGATCTACAGCGCGGTCGAGGGACTGCCGGAGGTGCTCGACTCGATGGTGGTCGACCTGGAGTACCTGGGCCGCGACAGCTACATGCCGCTGTTCGTGGTGCTGCGCCCCGGCGTGGCGCTGGACGACGCGATGCGCACGCGGCTGAACAACGCCATCAAGACCTCGCTGTCGCCGCGCTTCGTGCCCAACGACATCTTCCAGGTGGCCGAGATTCCGCGCACGCTGTCGGGCAAGAAGCAGGAGCTGCCGATCAAGAAGCTGCTGCTGGGCCAGCCGATCGAGAAGGTGGTCAACCGCGAGGCCATGGCCAACCCGGCAAGCCTCGACTGGTACGTGGCCTTTGCCGCGCAGCGCGCCGCCGCTGCCTCGCAAGCCGCGGCAGCCTAGGACGTCAGCAGCTCGTAGAGCACCATGCGCGTCTGCCGGCCGCGCAGCTCCACCAGCTCCTCGATGCGCCGCGTGTGCAGGCGGCCCTGCAGCCCGGCGAAGGTCACCTCCGACATCAGCATCTGCGTGCCCAGCTGCTTGTTGATGCCTTCGATGCGGCTCGCCACGTTGATGACGTCGCCGAAGGCGGTGTAAGACAGCCGGTCGTTCGAGCCCAGCACCCCGGCGATCACCGTGCCGGTATGGATGCCGATGCGCGTGCGGAATTCGGGCAGCCCCTGTGCCAGCCACTTGCGGTTGAGCTCGCTCATTTCCACATGCAGCTCGAGCGCCGCGAGGCAGGCCTTGTGTTCCGCGTCGGGCAGGTCGGCCGGCGCGCCCCACAGCACCATGATGCCGTCGCCGATGAACTTGTCGACCACGCCGCCGTGCCGCGCGAACACGCCGGTGGCCAGGTTGAAGTACTCGGTCAGCATGCCCACCAGCACGTCGGTGTCCAGCGATTCCGAGATCGATGTGAAGCCTTCCACGTCGGTGAACATCACCGTGATGCGTCGCGGCGAGCCATTGGGCGCGAGTGCGTGCCCTTCGGCCACCAGCTGGTTGATCACGTCCACCGGCACGAACTTGCTGAACGCCTTCAGGCTGCGCGCCGAGTCGTCCAGGGCCTGGTCCAGATGCTGGATCTCCAGCACGCGGCTCGGCTCGCGCGGCAGGTTGTCCAGCTCCAGCAGGCCGATGCGCCGCGCGATGTGCGAGAGGTTCTCCACCGGCGAGGTCACCAGCTTGGACAGTTTCAGCGACATGAGCAGCGCCATCGCCAGGAAGACCAGCGCCAGCAGCAGCCCCCACAGCACCGCGCGGTGCAGGTCGCCCAGCAGCATTTCTTCGGGCACCCAGCTCACCAGCTGCCAGCCGGTGGCGGGAATGCGCGAGGTCTGCACCAGGTAGCGGCGCCCTTCGTGGGTGAACGAAAACGCCGTGTCGGTGCCGCTGCCGGCGGTGCCGTCGGCCACCATGTGCGCGTGCAGTGCGCCGAGCACACCGGTCGGCGCGTCCAGCTGGTGCAGCACGCCCGGCATGTCGCTGCGCGCGAGCACGCGGGCGTCCGAGCTCAGCAGCGCGCTGTCGCCGTAGCCGCCGCTGCTGAACTGCCGCACGAAGTCAGAGAGCCGCCCCAGTGACACGTCGCCCGCCACCACCAGCGCCTGCGCGCTGCTGTCCGCATAGCGGCGCTTGCTGGGCAGCGCGTAGGTCACGCCCAGCTCCTGCGCGGCCGCGAACACGTAGGGCTGCGTCCAGACCGGGCCCTGCGTCTTGCTGGCCTGCAGGTACCAGCTGCGCTGCGTCGGGTCGTAGCTGCTGCGGTAGGACGCGATGCGCTGCGTGGCGTAGCGCTGCTGCACGTCGGCCTCTGCGTCCAGCGGCAGCTTGTACTGCCAGGTTTCCGTGGTGAAGCCCTGGCCGAGCTCGATGTGGCGCATGGCAGGCACCGGGTAGCGCAGGGCCATCAGCATCTGGCCGCGCTCGTTGCTCACGTAGATGCTGTCGAGCTCGGGCGACTGCTGCAGCAGCGTCCACAGCAGCTCGGACGTGTGTTCCACCTGGTCGCCCGCGGGCCGCAGGCTGGGTGCGGTGCCCACCGCGTTGATGACCGACTCGGCCTTCTGCAGGAAGGCCCGCACCTTGTCCTCGGTGCGGTCGTGGTTGGACTTGTGCGCGGACACGCCGATGCGCGACACCAGCCGCTGCGAGCCCCAGTAGCCCAGCGACACCAGCAGCAGCGACTGGGCCAGGGCCACGGCACTGACGATGGAGCCCACGTCGACCCTGAAGCGCCGCGAACGCCCGGGCGGTGGGGCCGTTGTCGAGGCGGCGGCAGTGGGTTCTATCGACGGCTTTCCAGCCGCGGCCGGATGTCCGGACGAGTTCTTGTGCATACAGCTCCCTGGCAACCATCGGACACACCCGTGGCGCGAAGGCCGCGGGTCGGCCCGCGGGGAGCCCACGGCCCCGATCGTGTGTGTCAGGGATCCTGGTGAGTGCCGCAGGCGGGCTGGATTTTCGCTCGTCTTCGCGGATGGGGTGTCTCAGGCCTGTCTAGACCGCAGCGGCCGCGGGGCGGGCCGTGCGCGATGCCGCTCAGCGTGCGTCGTGGAAGATCAGGCCCAGCGTGTGCCGCCGGCCCGCGCGCAGCCGGCTCACGCCGTGGCGCATCGTCACGCGGTAGCTGCCGCGCGTGCCCGCCACCGGCCGCTGGTTGACCGCGAAGATCACCGCCTCGCCCTGGGCGAGCGACACCACCTCGGCGCGCGACTGCATGCGCGGGCGCTGCTCGGTCAGCACGAACTCGCCGCCGCTGAAGTCCTGCCCCGGCACGCTCAGCAGCACCGTGAGCTGCAGCGGAAACTGCAGGTCGCCGTACAGGTCCTGGTGCAGGCAGTTGTAGTCGCCTTCGTCGTAGCGCAGCAGCAGCGGCGTGGGGCGCAGCTGGCCCGCCGCGTGGCAGCGCGCCAGGTAGGCCGCGTGGTCGGGCGGGTAGTCGGCTGGCTGACCCATGGCGGCGGCCCACGCATTGGCCAGCGGTGCCAGCCGTTCGTACAGCGCGCCGCGCCATGCCGCGAGCTTCTTCGGCAGCGGGTACGCGAAGTACTGGTACTCGCCCTGGCCGAAGCCGTGGCGCTGCATCACGACGCGGCTGCGAAAGCGCTCGCCCTCGTCGTACATCGCAATGAGCGCGGCACATTCCTCGGGCGTGAAGATCGGGCCGGCGACGGCGCAGCCGCGGGCGGCGAGGTCGGTTTCGATGCGGGGCCAGTCGAGGGCGGCGATGGTGTGCACAGGGGGGGCGGAGGTTTGCATGGGGCCAGTGTCCGGGCGGCGGGCGCGCGATGCTGGCCGTTTTCGGACGCGATGCCAGCGGCGAGCGGGCATTCGTTCAAGGGCTGTCGCTGTGCGTCGCGCGGGATGCCCTTGGAAGCAAGGCCTTGATATGTTTGCGCAGCAGTGCCGGAGGGACCGAAGGCGCCATCTGCAGCATTTCCATGCACCTTTCCATGCGGCCGGGCCGCTGCAGCAAGGCATCGGCCGCTTTTGCAAGGTCGGTGTCGATGCTGTCGCCGTAGGCCTGCCGGGCCTTGTCTGTTGCGCGCTGGCGCAGCGTCTTGCCGGGCCGCATCATGGCCAGGTCGATCAGGTCCCGGCTGAACACGCTGTCGTCGGCCCAGCGGTCGGAATTGGCGAGCAGCTTGCTTGCCGCCATGTCCAGGGGCGTGAGCGTGGCGATGCCGCCGATGCGGTCGGCGGCACCCGGCGCTTCGAGCGCGATGCGTGCCTCGAGCACGATTTCGAACTTGCTCTCCGTGCCGTCCACGCGAACGAGGGTTCGGATGCCGTATTGGTCGGCGCGGACTTCGCGTGCCTGCTGCAACCGGCTGCCTTCGCGGGCGAGTGCGCGCAGGCCTTCGCTGCCGGTGACAAGCTGCCGCAGGCAGCGATAGCCCGCCACGTCCGACACGAGAAAGTTGATGTCCACCGATTCGCGGTACTCGCCATGCCGAAGCGCGATGGCGGTGCCCCCGCCGAACAGGCAATGGTTGTCTGCGAGCAGCTCGGCATTCAGCGCGGCGAGCACCTCGGCCACGCGGCGATGGTGTGCGCGTTCAAACATCCAGGGGCTTGCGACCGAGCGTGCGGGCCAGCTCGGCGAGCAACTGGCGTTCCTTGTCTTCGAGTGCCGATGGATCGGCGTGGCGCCAGTTGCGTTCGTAGGTGCCCCAGGCTTCTTCGGGGGTGAGCTCTGCGTCCGCCGGCAGTTGCCAGGCGAGACGGCGCAATTGCGGGAAATCGGCGACCCGCACGGTTGTCTTCGACGCGCGCGCGGAAGCAGGCGTTGCAATCTCGCTGGCGCGGCCTTCGAACGGCGCAACCACCTCGACATCCAGCCCCAATGCCGCCAGCGCGTTCATGTAGGCCCCCATCGTGACGGACGGCTCCCCGCGTTCGATGCGATGCAGCGTCATGCGCGACATGCCCGCCGCCTCGGCGGCCGTGACGGCGCTGACCTTGAGTGCCTTTCGCCGGGCATGAATGTGCCGGCCAAAGGCTTCAAGGCGTTGGCCGGCTCCTTGGGAGGTGGTGGGCGCAGTGGATGATTGAGTGACTTTTCAGTTTGGCCGACCTTGCCGCGCCTGCACTAGCAGCCAGTCGCTGAAGAACTTCAGCAACGGCCGCTGGTCGGCGCGCTCCGGGGTGACCAGGTAGTAGTTCCGCTCGCCCGACAGCGGCCGCGCGCACGCCACCACCAGCTCGCCGCGCGCCAGCTCGTCGGCCACCAGCATCGTCGGCATCAGCGCCACGCCCAGCCCGTGCGACGCGGCTGCCGCGAGGATGGAGAACAGTTCGTAGCGCGGCCCGCCGCGCGCGTTGGGCGCGTCGATCTGCTGCGCGTCGAACCACTGGCGCCAGCCGTCGGGCCGCGTGCTCTGCTGCAGCAGCGGCATCTTCGCGACGGCGGCCGGCGCCACGGCCTTGCCGCGGGGCAGCAGCGAGGGGCTGCACACCGGCACCACGTCCTCGTGCATCAGCAGCAGCGCATGCGTGCCGGCCCAGTTCTCCACCTGCGCGGGCGTGCCGGCGTACAGCGCGGCGTCGAACTCGGCGTCGGCGAACAGGAAGGGGCGGGTGCGCGTCTCGATGTGCACCACCACGTCGGGCTGCAGCGTCGCGAAGCCCTTCAGGCGCGGCATCAGCCAGCGCGTGGCGAAGGTGGGCACGGCGGCCAGCGACAGCGAGCCGCCTTCGCCCTGGTGCGCCATGGCGTCGAGCGCGTCGCGTTCCATCGCCTGCAGCCGCAGGGCCGTTTGCCGCGCGTAGGCCGCGCCGCTGGCGGTGAGCGCCACGCCGTGGCGCGTGCGGCGGAACAGCGCCACGCCCAGGAAGGCTTCGAGCGTGCCGATCTGCCGCGACACCGCGCTCTGCGTGAGGGCGAGCTCCTGCGCGGCGCGGGTGTAGCTCTCGTGGCGCGCGGCGGCGTCGAAGCACACCAGGGTCTGCAGGGGCGGGATCTTGCGTCGCATGTATGACTGGAATGTATGAATGGGAACGGGGGCTCGCCAATGAAGATGCCGCTCCAACATCTTGCAAGACATTCTACGAATGCATATCTGGGTGCGGAATCCTCGTTTGCCTCGGGGGCCCCGGGTGGCTAGGATCGGGCCATTCCCCTCATTCTTTCCTCTTCCGGAGACAGCCACATGGCCGCCAAAGCGCAATTCCACTGGGACGACCCCCTTCTTCTCGACCAGCAACTGACCGACGAAGAACGCATGATCCGCGACGCGGCCAATGCCTACTGCCAGGAGCGCCTGGCGCCCCGCGTCATCGAGGGCTTCCGCAGCGGTGAAACCGATCCGGCCATCTTTCGCGAAATGGGCGCGCTCGGCCTGCTGGGCCCGACGATTCCCGAACAGTACGGCGGCCCCGGCCTCAACTACGTGGCCTACGGCCTGATCGCGCGCGAAGTCGAACGCGTCGACTCGGGCTACCGCTCGATGGCCAGCGTGCAGAGCTCGCTGGTGATGGTGCCCATCTTCGAATTCGGCACCGAAGGCCAGAAGCAGAAGTTCCTGCCCAAGCTCGCCACCGGCGAATGGATCGGCTGCTTCGGCCTGACCGAGCCCGACCACGGCTCCGACCCCGGCAGCATGGCCACGCGCGCCAAGAAGGTGCCGGGCGGGTACTCGCTCAGCGGCTCGAAGATGTGGATCAGCAACTCGCCCATCGCCGACGTGTTCGTGGTGTGGGCCAAGGAAGTCAGCGAGAGCGGCACGGTCGGCCCCATCCGCGGCTTCGTGCTCGAAAAGGGCATGAAGGGCCTGAGCGCCCCCGCCATCCACGGCAAGGTCGGCCTGCGCGCCAGCATCACCGGCGAGATCGTGATGGACGGCGTGTTCTGCCCCGAGGAAAACGCCTTCCCCGAAGTGCAAGGCCTGAAGGGCCCCTTCACCTGCCTGAACAGCGCGCGCTACGGCATCTCGTGGGGCGCCCTGGGTGCCGCCGAAGACTGCTGGCACCGCGCCCGCCAGTACACGCTGGACCGCAAGCAGTTCGGCCGCCCGCTCGCGGCCAACCAGCTCATTCAAAAGAAGCTGGCCGACATGCAGACCGAGATCACGCTGGGCCTGCAAGGCAGCCTGCGCCTGGGCCGCATGAAGGACGAAGGCACGGCCGCGGTGGAGATCACCTCGATCATGAAGCGCAACAACTGCGGCAAGTCGCTGGACATCGCCCGCATGGCGCGCGACATGATGGGCGGCAACGGCATCAGCGACGAGTTCGGCGTGGCACGCCACCTGGTGAACCTGGAAGTGGTCAACACCTACGAAGGCACGCACGACATCCACGCGCTCATCCTGGGCCGCGCCATCACCGGCATCGCAGCTTTCGCCAACTGATCGAAGGCATGAGCAACAAGCCCGCAGCACTCGACGGCATCAAGGTCCTCGATCTGTCCCGCGTGCTCGCGGGCCCGTGGTGCACGCAGATCCTGGCGGACCTGGGCGCCGACGTCGTCAAGATCGAGCGCCCCGGCGTGGGCGACGACACGCGCACCTGGGGCCCGCCCTTCATCAAGGACGCGAACGGCAACGACACCGACCAGGCCAGCTACTTCACCGCCTGCAACCGCAACAAGCGCTCGGTCACCATCGACATGGCCACGCCCGAGGGGCAGGCGCTGCTGAAGCAGATGGCGGCGCAGGCCGACATCGTGGTGGAGAACTTCAAGACCGGCGGCCTTGCGCAATACGGCCTCGACCAGGAAAGCCTGCGCGCGGCCAACCCGCGCCTCATCTACTGCAGCGTGACCGGCTTCGGCCACGACGGCCCCTACGCCGAGCGCGCGGGCTACGACCTGATGATCCAGGCCATGACCGGCATGATGAGCATCACCGGCCGTCCCGACGACGTGCCCGGCGGCGGCCCGCTGCGCGTGGGCGTGGCGCTGACCGACCTGTTCACCGGCGTGTACGCCAGCACCGCCATCCTGGCGGCGCTGCAGGTGCGCGACCGCACCGGCGAAGGCCAGCACATCGACATGGCGCTGCTCGACGTGGGCATGGCCATCCTCGCCAACCAGGCCAGTGCCTTCCTCAACACCGGCGAAGCGCCGCAGCGCCAGGGCAACACGCACCCGAGCCTGGCGCCCTACCAGGACTTTGCGACGCAGGACGGCGCGATGCTGCTGGCCGTGGGCAACAATGGCCAGTTCGCGCGCTTCTGCGAAGCGGCCGGCCACCCCGAATGGGCGGCCGACGCGCGCTTTGCGACCAACACGCTGCGCGTGAAGCACCGCGGGGTGCTGATTCCGATGATGGAAGAACTCACGCGCACCCGCACCACGGCCGCGTGGGTCACGCTGCTCGAGGACAAGGCCGTGCCTTGCGGCCCGATCAACGACATCGCGCAGGCCTTCGACGACGCGCAGGTGCAGGCGCGCGGCCTCAAGGTGACGCTGCCGCGCGATGCGGGCGACGGCATCACGAGCATCACCGGCGTAGCGAGCCCGCTGCGCCTGTCGGCCACGCCGCCCGTGCTGCGCCACGCGCCGCCGGCGCTGGGGCAGCACACGCAGGAGGTGCTGGCGGAAATGGGCATCGGCGGCGAGCGCTTCGACGCCTTGCGCGCGGCCGGCGTGGTCTGACGCGGCGCCACGCTCGAGCGCACCGATGCGGCGGCCTGATGGCCGCCGTTTTCTTTTCTGATTTGTACGCCACTGTGTCCGGGTGGCGCGGCGTACACACGCGCATGCAAACAGGCGGGGGGCTCGACACATCGGAGATACAGCCGGTCGATGTAATTCATTCATCGCCACCGACGGACACCCCACAGAGGAGGCGATGGTGCTCCAACCCGCTTCATCTTCACCTCATCTCCGAAAGACACTGTCATGCAAACCACCAAGCTCCTGCTCGTTGCCGCCGCGCTTTGCGCATTCGCCGCCGGCGCCTCCGCCGAGGACTACCAGGGCGTCCTCCAGTTCCAGTCGAGCGCAAGCCGCTCAGCCGTGCAGGCTGGCGGTGTCGCCGCCGCGCACAGCGCCGACCCGTATGCGGAAGGCGCATCGGCCGGTGTGCCCACCGTCGTGGCCGGCCTGGGCGACCGTGCCCGGGCGCGCGCCGACGCCATCGCCGCGGCCCATGCCGGAAACATCTACGGCGACGGTGCGGGCGCCGGCCCGGCCGAGCGTTTCGCGAGCACGCTGGACCGCGCCACGGTGCGCGCGCAGGCCGTCGCCGCCGCCCACGGCATCGATCGCCTCGCGCTCTGAGCTTCTCTCTCGCCCATCCTCATCTCATCCAGGAATTTCCCATGACCGACAAGCAAGTCCTCTACACCGGCAAGACCCACACCACGGGCGGGCGCCTCGGCGCCTCGCGCAGCAGCGATGGCCACCTCGACATCCAGCTGTCGCCGCCCGGCGGCAACGGCACCGGCACCAACCCCGAGCAGTTGTT
The DNA here is from genome assembly GCF_979254005.1 of Variovorax sp. AC103. Classification (NCBI taxonomy): domain Bacteria; kingdom Pseudomonadati; phylum Pseudomonadota; class Betaproteobacteria; order Burkholderiales; family Comamonadaceae; genus Variovorax; species Variovorax sp. AC103. Next base: position 377,477 of record NZ_CEEDFC010000002.1, read on the forward strand.
CGCCGCGGGCTGGTCGGCCTGCTTCATCGGCGCGATGGGCAAGGCCGCCGGCGCGATGAAGATCAAGCTGCCGGTCGACCTGGCCGTCGATGCCGAGGTCGATCTCGTCAACGAGGAAGGGCAGTACTTCCTGCAGGCGCGCCTGAACGTGAGCCTGCCGGGGCTCGACCGCGACACCGCGCGCGACGTGGTCCACACCGCGCACCAGACCTGCCCGTACTCCAAGCTCACGCGCGGCAACATCGAGGTCGAACTCAACCTGGTCTGAACCTCGGCGGCTGCCGGGCTTCGGGGAGCGACCGGACGTCGCCGGGCGGGGGGCTGACCCCTAACCCGCGCGCCCGACGATCGCCACCGCGAACACCACCACGCCCAGCACCAGGTTCACTCCCACCAGCTGGCGCACCGTGTTCAGCAGCGAAGCCGCCTTCGGCCACTCGCTGTCGGCCACCGCGCGCCGCAGCGTCTTGAACACCGCGGCGCGGATGTACACGTAGATCGCGGCCATCACGATGGCGAGGCCCATCATGGCCTGCACGCGCCAGTGCACGGAACGAAAGCCGCCGGTCGCCAGGATCATCGCCACGCCGGTCACGAACAGCAGCGCGACCGACGCGTCCACGCCCACGAAGAAGCGCCGCAGCGTCGCGGACATCATGCGCAGGCGCAGCGGCGGCTCCAGCGTGGCGACGGCGGCGGGGCGCACCGCGAAATGCATGGTCGCCATGCCGCCGACCCAGAAGGCGGCGCACAGCAGGTGGATGAAAAGCGGGATGACATAGGACATGGGGCCCGATCAGAACACCGATGGGCCGCATCGCGCAACGTGGCCCGTCATGCGGCCACGCCACGCCGGCGCGTGGCTGGCCGCGTGGCCGGCCGCGTAGCCGGGCGCTTCTCGGGCCCCGTCGGGGCCTCGGCATAGCGCCGCATGTCCGTCACGATGCACCGCAGCAGCTCCGCTGCGGCGGGCGACAGCATGCGCCCGTGCCGTGACACGATGTGGGAGCGGCCCTGCGACAGCAACGGGTTCTTCATCGGCAGCTCGACCACTTCCGGGTGGGTGGCATTGGGCGTGAGCGAGATGCGCGTGCCCAGCGCGTACCCCAGCCCTGCCGACACGAAATGCCCGAGCGCGCTGAACGAGGTGGTGGTCAGCACCGAGGGCAGCCGCACGCCCTCGCTGACCTCGGCCGCCTCGATGTGCTGGCGCACGCCGAAGTTGCGGTGCAGCGTGGCGCCGGGGTAGGGCACCAGGTCGGCCAGCTTCAGTGGCCGGCCCAGCCGTGCGAGCGGGTGCGAAGCCAGCACCAGCGCCTGGATCGGCTGCGGGTGCGACTGGTGCGACGTGAGCCGCTCGTCCTTGGGCGGCTGGAACAGCATGCCGATGTGGGCGCGTTCTTCCACCACGCGCTGCACGATCTCGTCGGTGCTGGCCACGTCCAGGTCGATGGTGATCTTCGGGTGCGTGGTCATGAAGTCGCGCAGGCTGTGGCGCATGAGCCAGTCGACGTAGCCCTCGCCGGCCACCACGTCGATGTGGCCGCGCTCGATCTTGCGGATGCTGTCCATCTGCGCCATGAGGTGCTGCTTCTGGCTGTTCTGCCGGCGCACGTAGCCGGCCAGCATCTGCCCCGCGTCGGTGGGCGCCACGCCGCGGCCGTGGCGCTCCAGCAGGGGCACGCCGCATTCCTGCTCGAGCAGGCCGATGGCGCGGCTCACGGCCGAGGGGTCCATGTCGAGCACGTCGGCGGCACCGCGCACCGAGCCGCTGTCGAGCACCTGCATGAAGTAGCGCACGCGGCGCGTGTCGAGCTTGTCGTCCATGGCCCGGTCTCCTGAAGTTCGTGGCGAGTGTTGCATTTGGTGCATCGAATATCCCGATTTACTGTCATTGATGCAAGAGGCCCGCAGGCAGAAACTCGCCCGGATTGCCACAGACCGAGCCCCCCGCGCCATGAACCCTGCCGCCTCCGCCCACCCGGCCCTCGCCGCCGCCGCGCCCTCCGCCGGCGCCTCCGGAAAACTCAAGCTCGCGCTCGTCACGCTGGCCATCGTGGCCGCGGCCGAGCTCATCGGCCCGGCGCAGTTCAGCGTCGGCCCCGGCAAGGTGGCGCTGCTGCCGATGCTGTGGGCGCTGCTGATCGCGGCCGTGTGGGGCATCGCGCACCGCCGCATGCCGGGCGTGGTGCGCGTGGCGACCGCCGAGCAGTCGTTCGCCGGCGGCCTGCTCAACGCGGGCCTGCTGCTCTTCATCGTGAAGCTGGGCCTGACCGTGGGCGCCGCGCTGCCGCAGATCAAGCAGGCCGGCTGGGCGCTGCTGTTCCAGGAGTTCGGCCATGCGCTGGGCACCCTGGCGCTCGGCCTGCCGCTGGCGCTGCTGCTGGGCATCAAGCGCGAGGCGGTGGGCGCCACCTTCTCGGTGGGCCGCGAGGGCAACCTCGTGATCATCGGAGAGAAGTACGGCATGGCCTCGCCCGAAGGCCGCGGCGTGCTGGCCGAGTACATCACCGGCACGGTGCTGGGCGCGCTCTTCATCGCGGTGCTGGCGGGCTTCATTGCGAGCCTGCACATCTTCGACCCGCGCTCGCTGGCCATGGGCGCCGGCGTGGGCTCGGGCAGCCTGATGGCCGCGGCGCTGGGCGCCATTGCCGCGCAGAACCCGCCCGAGATGCTGCCGCAGCTCACCGCGATTGCCGCCGCATCGAACCTGCTGACCACGGTGGCGGGTTTCTACTTCACGCTGTTCCTGTCGCTGCCGCTGTGTTCGTGGCTGTACGGCAAGCTGGAGCCGGTGCTGGGCCGCCTGTCCAGGCGCGGCGCGCAGGACGCCGCGGGCACGGGTGCCGTGTCGCAGGTGAGCGTGGCGCACGGCGGCGCGCTGCCGTTTCGCGACACGCTCATCGCCTGGGCCGTGGTGGGCGGCGGCGTGCTCATCGGCAATTCGCTGACCTACAAGGTGCCGCTGCAGGTGTCGCTCGAAGGCGTGGCCGCGGTGGTGCTGATTGCGCTGGTGGTCGAAGGCATCAAGCGCCTCGCGCCGCGCCTGCCGATGGTGCTGGTGCTGTCGGTGGTGGCCACCGTGGTGGGCATTCCGGGGCTGTTCCCGTTCTCCGACGCGCTGATCGGCATCACGTCCAAGCTCAACTTCCTGGCCTTCACCACGCCGGTGCTGGCGCTGGCCGGCTTCTCGGTGGCGAAAGACCTGCCGGTGTTCCGCCAGCTGGGCTGGCGCATCGTGGTGGTGTCGCTCACCGCCACCGCCGGCACCTTCCTGGGCGCCACGCTCATCGCCGAATTCTTCCACTGACACGACAACCCCACGAGAGACCCACGCCATGTACCGCGACCCCGAAATCGCCGAAGACACCCGCGCCCGCATGCTCAGCTGGCGCCGCGACATCCACGCCAACCCCGAGACCGCCTTCGAGGAACACCGCACCGCCAACGTCGTCGCCAATGCGCTGATGCTGATGGGCCTGCCGGTGCACCGCGGCCTGGCCGGCACCGGCGTGGTCGGCACGCTGAAGAACGGCGAGGGCCCGAGCATCGCGTTGCGCGCCGACCTCGACGCGCTCAACATGCAGGAACTGGGCACGCAGGCGCATGCGTCCAGGTGCGTCGGCAAGATGCACGCCTGCGGCCACGACGGCCACACCGCCATGCTGCTGGGCGCGGCCGAGCACCTGTCGCGCCACAAGCCCTTCAAGGGCACGGTGCAGTTCGTGTTCCAGCCCGCCGAGGAGAACGAAGGCGGCGGCCGCGTGATGGTGGAAGAGGGGCTGTTCGACCAGTTCCCGGCCGATGCCGTTTACGGCATGCACAACTTCCCGGGCCTGGCGCGCGGCAAGTTCGCCATCCGCAAGGGCACCATGACGGCCTTTCTGGACACCTTCGAGATCGTCGTCACCGGCAAGGGCAGTCATGGCGCCATGCCCGAGACCGGCATCGACTCGGTGGTGGTCTCGGCCCAGCTCATCAACGCGCTGCAGACCATCGTGAGCCGCCGCACCGGCGCCACCGACTCGGCCGTGGTGAGCGTCACGCAGATACACGGCGGCGACACCTGGAACGTGATTCCCGAGACGGTGGTGCTGCGCGGCACCGTGCGCACGCTGGACGCGGCCATCCAGGACAAGACCCAGGCCGCGATGCAGCAGATCTGCGACGGCGTGGCCGCCACGCACGGCGCCCGGGTGGCGCTGGACTACCGCCGCGGCTACCCCGGCGTGGTCAACACGCCCGCCGAGACCGACGCGGCCATTGCCGCGGCCGCCAGCCTGGTCGAGCGCGCGCAGGTGCACACCGACATTCCGCCGGCCATGGGCTCGGAAGACTTCGCCTTCATGCTGCAGAAGCGCCCGGGCGCCTACATCGGCATCGGCGCGGGCGAGGGCCCGAACTACCCGAACGTGCACAACCCGTACTACGACTTCAACGACAACATCCTGCCGCTGGGCGCGGCGTACTGGGTGGCGCTGGTCAAGCAGCAGTTGCCGCTTGCCTGACGCGCCGATGCTGTCCGCCTTCGACATCTTCAAGATCGGCATCGGCCCGTCGAGCTCGCACACCGTGGGCCCGATGCGCGCGGCGCTGATGTTCGCGCGCTCGCTCGAAAGCCGCGGCGTGCTGGCGCAGGTGGCGCGGCTGCAGGTGGACCTGTTCGGCTCGCTCGGCGCCACGGGCCACGGGCACGCCACCGACCAGGGCGTGATCCTGGGCCTGCTCGGCGACGCGCCCGACACGGTGCGGCCCGAGAGCGTGCAGCCGCGGCTCGACGCGCTGCGCCGCACCGGGCAGCTGAGCCTGCTCGGCACCATGCCGATGGCCTTCGACCGTGTGCGCGACATCGCGTTTCGCGGCGAGGAATCGCTGCCCGAGCATCCCAACGCGATGCGCTTCACCGCTTTCGCGGCCGAGGGCCGCACGCTGGCCGAGGGCACCTACTTCTCGGTCGGCGGCGGCTTCGTCGTCGAGGGCGGCCAGGCCGTGGCCGCGACGGTGGCCGCGGCCGCCGCCGTGCCGCATCCCTTCACCACCGGCGACGAACTCATGGCGCAATGCGAGGCCACCGGCCTCTCGGTGGCCGCATTGGTCATGCGCAACGAATGCGTATGGCGCCCCGAAGCGGATGTGCGCGGCGGCCTGCTGCGCATCTGGCAGGTGATGCAGCAGTGCGTGCAGCGCGGCTTCGGCATCGACAACCCATTGGCCGCGCAAGCGCTGCCCGGCCCGTTGCGCATGCGCCGCCGCGCACCGGAGCTGAACCGCGAACTGCTGGCCCAGGCCGGCGCGGCCGACCCGCTGGCGGTGATGGACTGGGTCAATGCCTTCGCCATGGCGGTGAACGAGGAGAACGCGGCGGGCGGGCGCGTCGTCACCGCGCCCACCAACGGCGCGGCGGGCGTGGTGCCCGCGGTGATGCACTACTACCAGCGCTTCGTGCCGCAAGCGAGCGACGAAGGCATCGTCGACTTCCTGCTCACCGCCGCGGCCATCGGCATGCTCTACAAGACCAACGCCTCCATCTCGGGCGCCGAGGTCGGCTGCCAGGGCGAGGTGGGCGTGGCCTGCTCCATGGCGGCCGGCGCGCTGGCCGCGGTGCTCGGCGCCACGCCGGCGCAGGTCGAGAACGCGGCCGAGATCGGCATGGAGCACAACCTCGGCCTCACCTGCGACCCGGTCGGCGGCATGGTGCAGATCCCGTGCGTGGAGCGCAACGCGATGGGCGCGGTGAAGGCCATCAACGCGGCGCGCATGGCGCTGCGCGGCGACGGCAGCCACTACGTGTCGCTCGACGCCGTGATCCGCACCATGAAGCAGACCGGCGAGGACATGAAGTCGACCTACAAGGAGACTTCGCTGGGCGGCCTCGCGGTGAACGTGGTGGAGTGCTGAGCGGGCTGCGCGCAGAATGCGGGCTCCTTGCCACGCACGCAGAAAGCCGAGGCTCCATGACCCGCTCCGTCGACCAGAAACGCGCCGACTTCCGCGCGCTCCACACCAGGGACTGCTTCGTCATCCCGAACCCCTGGGACACGGGCAGCGCGCGCTACCTCGAAGGCCTGGGCTTCAAGGCGCTGGCCACCACCAGCTCCGGCTTCGCGTGGTCGCACGGCCACGCCGACGGCGCGATGTCGCGCGACGCCATCCTGGCCCACCTGCGCGAACTGGTGGCGGCCACCGACCTGCCGGTGAACGCCGACTTCGAGAACGGCTTTGCCGCCGATGCGCAGGGCGTGGCCGAAAGCGTGCGCCTGGCCGTCGAGACCGGCGTGGCGGGCCTGTCCATCGAGGACTCGACCGGCAATGCGGCCGACCCGCTCTTTGCCATCGACGTGGCGGTCGAGCGCCTGCGCGCAGCGCGCAAGGCCATCGACGCGTCGGGCGCCGACGTGATGCTCATCGGCCGTGCCGAGAACTTCTTCGCCGGCCGGCCCGACCTCGACGACACGCTCGCGCGGCTCAAGGCCTATGCGAATGCGGGCGCCGACTGCCTCTATGCGCCCGGCATCAAGACCCGCGAGCAGATCGCCGCCGTGGTTGCCGCCGCCGGGCCCAGGCCCGTCAACCTGCTGGTGGGCGGCGCGAGCGAGCTGACCATGGTGGACATCGCCGAACTGGGCGTGCGCCGCGTCAGCGTGGGCGGCGGCATGGCGCGCGCCGCGTGGGGCGGCTTCCTGCAAGCGGCGCGCACGCTGGCGGACCAGGGCCGCTTCGACGGCTTCGCCGACGCCGCGCCGGGCGCCGAACTCAACGCCTTCTTCCGGCCGTTCGCCGGCTGAGGGCCGGCGCGCAAGCCTGGCCGTGGACAGCATGGAGCCGCTGCTCGCCGAGATCCGCAATTGCACCGTCTGTGCGGCGCACCTGCCGCTGGGCCCGCGGCCCGTGGTGCAGGCCAGCGCCAGCGCCCGCCTGCTGATCGTCGGCCAGGCGCCCAGCATGACCGTGCACCAGACGGGCGTGCCGTGGGACGACAAGAGCGGCGACCAGCTGCGCCGCTGGCTCGGCGTGGAGCGCGACACCTTCTACGACGCCGCGCGCATCGCGCTCGTGCCGATGGGCTACTGCTACCCGGACCGCGGCACCAGCGGTGACCTGCCGCCGCGCAAGGAGTGCGCCCCGCTGTGGCAAGACCGCCTGCTGGCGCAGATGCCGCATATCGAACTGACACTGCTCGTGGGCCAGTACGCGCAGCGGCACCTGCTGGGAAGCAGGGCGCGCGGCGGCGTCACAGAGACGGTGCAGGCCTTCGCCGACTACGCACCGCGCTTCATTCCGCTGCCGCATCCTTCGCCGCGCAACACGGGCTGGTTCAAGCACCATCCGTGGTTCGAGAGCGAGGTGCTGCCGGTGCTGCGCGAGCGGGTGCGGCGCGCGCTTGCCACCGACCGCACCGCGGCCTGCAGCTAGGGCGCCGAGGCGACGGACGGGGTCGCCGCGGCGAAGGGCCGCGCCGCGTACACCACGCGCCCGCCCACCACCGTCATGAGCGAGGTCGTCTTGCCAATGCGCTCCACCGGCACGCTGAAGAAGTCCTGGTCGAGCACCGCGAAGTCCGCGAGCTTGCCGACCTCCAGCGTGCCGCGCTTGCCCTCGTCGAAGCTGAACCACGCGCTGCCCGCCGTGTACAGCCGCAGCGCCTGTTCGCGCGTGGGCGTTTCGTCGGGGCCGCGCATGGCCTTGCCGCTCACGGTCTTGCCGTCGAGCATCCACTGCAATGCGACGAAGGGGTTGTACGAGGCCACGCGGTGTGCATCGGTGCCTGCGCCCACGTTCACGCCGGCGCGCAGCGCGGTGGCGATGGGCGGCATGCGCCGCGCCGCGTCGCCGCGCACGCTCAGCATGCGGTCGCCCTGGAAGTACATCGCGTCCTGCATCGTCCAGCCGATGCCCAGCGCCTTCATGCGCGCGAGCGTCTCGGGGGAGGCATCGTCCAGGTGGGCAATGGACCAGCGCAGGTTCTTGATCGGCACCTCGGCGTCGAGCTTCTCGTACAGCCCGAGCAGGTGGTCGACCGAGCCGTTCTCCTGCCAGTGGATGGTGACGGCGAGCTGGCGCATCGCCGCCCACTTGATGAGCTCGTAGAACTTCGCCTTCACCGCCTCGTCGGGGAAATTGTTGTTGTACATCGCGAGCGTCACGCGTTCGCCCAGGCCGTTGAACTTGAGCATGTCGTCGCCGAAGCCCATCGGCAGCATCTGCGTGAGCTCGCGAAACTCCTGCAGTTCCGCACCGGGCTTCTGCGCGAACACGCTGTAGGCCACGCGCAGCGTCAGCGCCTTTTCGCGCCACAGCGCGAACAGCGCGGCGTACTGCGAAGGCGCGATGCTGAAGCCGCCCGGGTCCACCAGGCCGGTGATGCCCAGGCGGTTCAACTCGGTGAAGAAGGCGCGCGTGCCGGCCACGTTGTCGTCGTAGGTGGGCTTGGGCAGCTTGTCGAACAGGGCCGAGATGCCGACGATGTCGCCGGTCATCCAGCCCGGCGCGCCGTCGGGCGAGGGCTTCATGCCGGCGGGCAGCGTGCCGGCGGGAACGCCCAGCGCCTCGAGCGCCTTGGGCGTCATGACCACCGCTTCATAGAAGAGCTGCACGTACACCGGGTTGTTCGGCGCGGCCTCCTGCAGCTCCGCGAGCGTGGGGCGGCGGCGTTCGGCGAACTGCTGCTCGGTCCAGCCGCCGGCCACGATCAGCCAGCCGCCGGGACGTGCCTGCGACGCGGCGCCGCGGATGCGCGCCATGGCTTCGGCGATGGTGCCCGCGCCGATCCAGTTGACCTCGGTCGAGTAGCTCAGCGCCGCGCGCACCGCGTGCATGTGCGAGTCGATGAGGCCGGGAACGACGGTGCGCCCGCCCGCGTCGACCGTGCGGGTCGTGGGGCCGGCGAGCGTGCGCACCTGCGCGGCGTTGCCGACGGCCACGATGTGCCCGTCGCGCACGGCCAGCGCCTGCGCGGTGCTGGCGGCGGCATCGAGCGTGGCGATCTTCGCGTTGGTGACGATGAGGTCCGCCGGTTGCGCTTGCGCGGCGACGGTCAGCAGCAGGCTGGCGGCGAGGGCCACCGCCGTGATGAGTGTGCGTGGTGTCATGTCAGTCGACCTTGATGCTGGCGGCCTTGACGACCTGCTGCGCCTTCGCCGTCTCGTCCACGATGAACTTGTTGAACTGCGCGGACGGCATCGTGAAGGGCTCGGCACCCAGCTTCTCCAACCGCTCCTTCAGCTCCGGCGACACCATGATCTTCGCCACCTCGGCCTGCAGCCGGTCGATCACCGGCTGCGGTGTTTTCGCGGGTGCGAACAGGCCGACCCAGAACAGGTACTCCGAGCCCGGCACGCCGGCCTCCACGGTGGTCGGCGCGTTGGGCAGCGCCGACGAGCGCTTGCCCGTGCCCACGGCGAGTGCCTGCAGCTTGCCGCTCTGGATCAGCGGCAGGGCCGACACCATCGGCGCGAAGAACCAGTCGACCCGCCCGGCCATCACCTCGGTCATGGCCTCGGGCGTGCCGCGAAAGGGCACATGCTGCGCATCGATGCCGGCCGCGAGGCGGAACACCTCCGCATTCATGTGCGTGGCCGAGCCGTTGCCCGCGGAGCCGTAGTTGAAGCTGCCGGGCTTGGCCTTGACCTTCGCCACCAGGTCCTTCACGTCGGCGAAGTGCGCGGGCGCGGTGACCAGCACGTTGGGCAGGCTGGCCATGGGCGTGACGCCCGCGAAGTCCTTGATCGTGTCGTACGACAGGCCCTTGTAGATCCACGGGTTCACCAGGTGGCCGGCCGAGTGCACCAGCAGCGTGTAGCCGTCGGCCGGTGCCTTGGCCGTGATGGCCGCGCCCAGCGTGCCGCCGGCACCGGGCTTGTTGTCGACGATGACGCTGGTGCCCAGCGCGGGCCCCAGCTTCTCGGCCACGAGGCGCGCGACGATGTCGGTGCCGCTGCCCGCCGTGAAGGGCACCACCAGCTTGATGGGCTGCGTGCCCGGCCACGCGCTCTGCGCGTGGGCACCGGTGAGTGCGCAGGCTGCCGCGAATGCGGCGGCCGTCGCCAGCGCGTGCCGGCGGCCCTGTTGGAATGTCTTCTTCATGCGTCTTGTCTCCGTTGATTTGATTCGATGAGCGATGAATGACTGAAAGAGAGAGCGCTAAGGCGGCGGCGCGTGGGGCATCACCAGCGCTACCAGCACCGGCCGGTTGCTGCGGTTTTCCAGCTGGCGCTTTTCACCGGGCGCGAAGCGGCAGCTGTCGTAGGGCCCGAGCACTTCTTCCTGGTGCGCGCCGTCGATCTCGCCCACCACGTGCAGCTGGCCTTCGAGCACGAGGTAGAGCTTTTCCATCGGCGAGCCGTCCAGGCCGGTGTGGCCGCCGGGCAATATCTGGCTCATGCCCATCCACATCTGCGTGGACGGGCCGGCTTCCTTGCCCTGCAGGCGCAGGCAGCGCATGTCGAAGTGGTTGGGCGCCTCGTAGTGCGGCGCCTCGCTGAAACGGGTCACGTGCATGGAATGTGCTCCAGGAGGGCTTCTTCAGGGCCGCAGCACCACGCGGTCGGTGCTGCCGGAGAGCACCAGCCGGTAGGCGTCCATCGCTTCGTCGAGCGTGAAGCTGCGCGCCACCGGAAAGGGCTTCAGCGTGCCGCGCTCGAAGCCTTCGCGCATGGCGTCGAGCTGCGCGGTGCTGGCCACGCAGTCCATGGCCAGCGAGTCGATGCCCACGAAGGTGTGCATGCCGCGGTAGAACGCGAAGATGTCGAAGGGCACCGCGCGTTCGTGCGTGGCGATGAAGATCTGCGTCGCGCCCTTGGCCATGGCCTTGTTGGCGGCCTCGAAGTAGGCGCTGCCCACGGTGTTGTAGACGATGTGCGCGCCGCGCCCGTCGGTGAGCTCGCGCACCCGCGCGCCCAGGTCGGCGGCCTCCGGGTGTTGCCGCGCGTCGATCACGTCGACCGGCCCGCTCGCAAAGCCTTCGAACGGCCCGGCGCGCCGCTGCACCGCGATCACGCGCGCACCGGCCTGCGATGCCAGCTGCACCGCCGCCTGCCCGACCTTGCCGTTGGCACCCAGCACCAGCACGGTCTGCCCGGCCTGCGGCATGCCGCTGCGGCGAAAGCCTTCGTACGCGGTGACGAAGGGCACGCCCACCGCGCCGGCTTCGTCCATCGAGATGCCCTGGGGCTTGGCGCGCAGCGCCTGTTCGGGCAGCACGAGGTAGCGTGCATGCGAGCCGTCGCGCGTGATGCCGATGTCGCCGCCCGAGCCGTAGACCTCGCGGCCGATCCATTCGGCGGGGCCGCTCACCACGGTGCCCGCAAAGTCGCGCCCCGGGGTGCGCGGCCACACGGCCTGCGGCATGATGCCCAGCGTCGCTTTCACGTCGCTCGGGTTCACGGCCGCGGCGGCGATGCGCACCACGGCGTGACCCGGGGGCGGGGTGGGTTCGGCCTGCGGTGCGGCGTGCAGTTGCAGCGCGTCGAGGTTGGCCGCCTTCTCGTTCACGCGCAGCGCGCGGGCCGAATGGGGGGAGTGCATGGCTGCGACGCTCATCGCGCGGCTCCCTGCACGGCGCGGGTGTCCGCCAGCCCCAGCATGGCGCGCGCCTCGCGCGGGTTGGCCACCTCGCCGCCCAGGCTCACCAGGATGTCGCGGGCCTTCGCCACCAGCTGGGCGTTGCTCTCGGCGAGCACGCCCTTTTCGAGGTAGATGTTGTCTTCCATGCCCACGCGCACATGGCCGCCCAGCAGCCAGGCCTGCGCGACGATGGGGAACTCCATGCGGCCGATGCCGAAGGCGCTCCAGAAGGCGCCGCGCGGCAGCATGTTGCGGGCGTACAGCAGCGTCTCGGGCGTGGGCGCAAAGCCGTACTTCACACCGAGCACGAAGGTCCACATGGCCGGGCCGTCGAGCGTGCCGTCGGCGATCAGGTCGAGCGCGAGGTTGATGTCGCCCGAATCGAAGATCTCCAGCTCGGGCTTCACGCCCGCCTCGCGCATGACCTTCGCCATGCGGCGCACGTTCCTCGGCGTGTTGATGACCACGTCGGGCCCGGAGTTCATGGTGTTCAGGTCGAGCGAGCACACGTCGGGCCTGATGAGCGCGATGTGTTCCACGCGCTTTTCCGGCGGCAGCAGCGTGGTGCCGGGTGCCGCGACCTTCGGGTCGTCCTCGCTTGGAACGAAACGCCCGCCCGGGCCGGTCGTGAGGTTGACGATCAGCTCGCGGTTGCCGCGGCGGATGCGCTCCACCACCTCGCGGTACAGCTCGACCTCCATCGAAGGCTTGCCGGTTTCGGGGTGGCGCACATGAATGTGCACCTGGCTCGCGCCGGCTTCGGCCGCGGCCAGGCATTCGTCGGCGATCTGCACCGGCGTGATCGGCAGGTGCGGCGTCTGCTCCGGCTTCACGAGGTTGCCCGTGACGGCGCAGGTGATGAGCGTCTTGGCGGTGCTCACAGGTGGCGCCCTCCGTCGACCACGATGCGCGTGCCGGTCACGAAGCGCAGCGTGGTGGCCAGCGCCTCGACCGTGGCGGCCACGTCGTCGGGCTTGCCGATGCGCCCCAGCGGGGTGGTGCTGGCCATCTTGCCGGCGAACTCCGCGCCGCGCCCGGGCACGAAGCCCGACTCCACCGCGCCCGGCGACACCGACACCACGCGCACCGCCGGCGCCAGCGCCTTGGCCAGCGCGTCGCCCACCACGTCGAGCCCCGCCTTGGCCGCGACGTACGCCAGGTTGCTGCCCACGCCGGTGAAGCCCGCGATGGACGAGATGTTGACCACCAGCGCGTCGCCGCTGGCCTTCAGCATCGGCGCGAAGGCGCGGATGGTGGCGAACACGCCGCGGAAGTTGGCGCGCACGATGTCGTCGATGAGTTCGTCGGTCAGCGCGTCGAGGTCGGCGGCCGGCACGGGCTGCGTGTGGCCCGCGCTGTTGACGAGGATGTCGCAGCGCCCGTGCGTGGCTTGCACTTCGGCTGCGGCGGCGGCAAGGCTTGCCGAATCGACGATGTCGGCGCGGATCGCCGCATGGCGCTGGTTGGTGGCCGAGGGCAGGGCGGCGGCGCGCGCGGCGGCATCGCCGCCCTTGCGGTGCAGCAGCACGCAGGTGGCGCCGAGCGCGGCCAGCCGCGTGGCCGTGGCGTAGCCGATGGCGCCGAGGCCGCCGGTGATGACGGCGACCTTGCCGTCGAGTCGGGATACAGGATCGAAGCTCATGGATGTGAGAAGAATGGGTTGATCGGGGTGATGCCTTTTCGCGGAACACCGCGGAGCCGGCTTTGCGGGGCCGCAGGTGTTGCCCCCTCGAAGGGGGTTGGCGAAGCGACGCGAAGTGCGCGAAGCCTGGGGGTGGTCAAGGTATGGGAGGCCGGGGGAACTTCATTTCTCCCGGTTCGAGTTCGAAGTCGTGGTGCATCGATGCGGTCTTGCCGTCGGGCGCCAGCGCGAAGCGCCCGATCAGCCGGCGCGTCACGCCGAAGGTCGGGTCGCTCTCGAGGTTCTCGTCGTCATCGGCGAACACCTGCGTGATCAGCACCTTGTGCCCCGGCTTGCTCACCATGAAGTGCAGGTGCGCGGGCCGGTTCGGGTGGCGCAGCTGCGCGCGCAGCAGCACGCCGCACGGCCCGTCGGTCGGCACCGGGTAGCCGGCCGGGCGCACGCTGCGGAAATGAAAGCGCCCCTCGGCGTCGGTGCGGAAGCGCCCACGCAGGTTCATGTCTTCCTGCGCGGGGTCCTGGTTCTCGTACAGGCCGACGGGCGAGGCCTGCCACACGTCGACCGTGGCGTCGGCCACCGGCCGGCCCGCGGCGTCGCGCACCGTGCCCGTCACCTCCAGCGGAATGCCCGGCGTGCCCGAGCGCGCGATGTTGTCGCCCAGCGCGCAGGCCGGCGCGTTCGCGCGCCAGAAGGGCCCGAGCAGCGCGGCCGGCGACTCGCCGTGCGGGTCCTGGTTGTTCTGCAGCGCCACCACGGTCGACACGCCCAGGATGTCCGCCGCCAGCACCACCTCGTTCTTGGTCTCGCCCGTGGCGTGGCCGATGGCGACGATGAATTCGAGCGCCTGCTCGAACTCCTCCTCGGTGAGCTTCACCTCCTGCACGAAGGCATGCAGGTGGCGCGTGAGTGCGTCCATCACGGTGTGCAGCCGCAGGTCGGGCGTGCGTTTCATGGCGTCGAGGGTGAAGCCCAGCACCGAGTCGGGGGAGGTGGCGATGTTCATGGCAGGTCTTTGCAATCGTTTGCACGATGGTAGACCAAATTGCCGAAAAGTAAAATACGGTGATTCCGCAAGCCATGAGTGATGGAAAGGCGGTCGAAGCCACCCGTTCGCACGACAATCGTTTGCACCAATGAGCACCCAACCGCCCGCCTCGCCGTCGTCTTCCCCTGTCACCATCCGCGACGTCGCCCGCGCCGCCGGCGTGCACGTGTCGACCGTCTCGCGCGCGCTCAGCCCCGGGAAGCGTTCATTGATCAGCGACGAGGTGCTGCGCGTGGTCGAGGAGGCCGCCCAGCGCCTGGGCTACCGGCCCAACCGCGCGGCCTCGGCGCTGCGCACGGGCCGCACCCACACCATCGGCGTGCTGGTGCCCGACATCACCAACGCGGTGTTCCCGCCCATCCTGCAGGGCATCGAGGCCAGCGCGGCGGCGCGCGGCTACTTCGTGTTCGTCGCCAACGTGGTGGATCCGGCGCTCGCCCGGCCGGTGCTCGAACGCATGCTGGCGCAGCGCGTGGACGGCGTGGTCATGGCCACCGCCACGCGCGACGACCCGCTGGTCGACTTCGTCACCCGGGCCGGCATGACGGCCGTGCTGGTCAACCGCGCCGACGAAACCGGGCGGCTGCCCGCCGTGGTCAGCGACGACCGCCTGGCGATGAAGCTCGCGGTCGATCACCTCGTAGGCCTGGGCCACAAGCGCATCGCGCACCTGGCCGGCCCGCAGAACATTCCCACCGGCGTGGGCCGCAGGCTGGGCGTGGAGCAGGCCTTGCGCGACCACCGCCTGAAGCCATTCCGCGTGGTCGAGTGCGCCAGCTACAGCCGCGAGGCCGGCGCCGCCGCAATGCGCCAGATGCTGGACGCCGGCGCCGCGCCGCAGGCGGTGGTGTGCTGCAACGACCTGGTGGCGCTGGGCGCCTACGACGCGCTGCGCGCGGCGGGGCTGCGCGTGCCGCAGGACATCTCGGTCACCGGCCACAACGACATGCCGCTGGTCGACATGGTCGACCCGCCGCTCACCACCATCCGCCTGCCGCACCGCGAGCTGGGCTGGCGCGCCGCGGAGATGCTGTTCGAGGAGATCGACGGGCGCTCGATGTCGGCCTCGACCGTGGTGCTGCGGCCCGAGCTGGTGGTGCGCAAGTCGACCGGCGCGCCGGGTGCGCCGGCGGGGGCGCGCTGAACGGCGCCACGCGGCTGCATCCGCTCACCACCAGCGCGCGATGTCGTCGCTCAGCCCCGCCAGCAGCAGCGCCACGGCGACCAGCGCGACGATGAGCTTGTTGCGCCGCGACAGCCCCTCCTTCGGCGCGAAGGCTTCGGCGCGGCCGCTGAAATGCACGCCGCAGTGGGGACAGCGCAGCGCGTAGCCGAACACGGGCTGCTTGCAACGCACGCAGGGCACTTCGCCCGGGCCCATGCCCGGCTGCGCCAGGGCGTCGGTGGCGGTGTTGGCGTCGGCGTCGGCGTCTCGCGATGCCTGCGCCGCGGCGCGTTCCTGCTGCAGCTTCTTCAGCCGCGCGCGGCGTTCGCGGTGCGCGGCCAGGTCGATCGGCTCGCCGGAGCCGTTGCGGCTGTCATGGCCGTCGTGGCCGTTCGGGTCGTTGGGCATGTGATGAACCAGGTCTCTAGCGCGCGCGGGGCGCGGTCTTCTTTCGTGCGGCCGGCCGGCGCGGCGGTTTCGCTTCGAGCACCAGCTCGGCCGGCAGCGTGTCGTTCCACGATTCGGTGAAGTAGGCGCGGTCGCTGGCCACCAGCGCGGGCAGGGCTTCGCGTAACAGCACGAGCGACGCCTCGGCCGCCTTCAGGTCGCCCGCATGCGCCGCGTACCAGGCGTGCTCGAACAGCAGGCTGCAGTGCTGCAGGCCCGGGTAGCGGCGCCGGCCGGCCTGGTGGTCGGCCAGCCGCGCCTGCGCCACCTGCACCCAGCGCGCGGGCCAGTTCGTCGCGTCGAAGGCATCGGCCAGCGGACCCGCGAGCCTGGAGACAGCCGCCGGGTCCAGCGGCTTCTGCGCGCGGAACTGCGCGAGCGTGGGTTGCCCGCCGGATTCATCGGGCTTGCAGTGGCCGCGCGCGATGCGCATCAGGTAGATCGCGTTCCATGCCGAGCGGCCCTGGCCGTCGGTGTGGCCGCAGAGCCATTCGCTGAAGGCGATCCATTGCACCGCGCGGCGCGTGGTGTCGGCCTTGCCGTCGTGCGCCAGCGCCGGCAGGTCGGACAGGCCCACGCGGTCGAACAGCCATGCCGCCATGCCCATGTTGGCGGCCACGTGCTGGGCCGCGTCGAAGGAGTGCGACTCGAACGCCGCCGCCAGCGCCTCGCCGAAGCGGCGCAGCGACTCTTCGGCCAGCGCTGCCGCCGCCGGCTTGTCGTGCGCGGCCAGCCCCAGCGCGCGCGAGCGGCACACCAGCGCCCACAGGTTGCACCACTCGAAGCGCACGTCGGGGTGGTGCCGCAGCACCAGCCCGCGTGCCGCGTCCTCGGCCATGCCGGCCAGCAGCGACTGCGCCAGCGGCAGGTCGCGCGCGGTGTAGGCGCACCACGCCGAGACGATGCACTCCATCGCGCCCAGGTAGTCGTTGCCCGCCACGTGGTGCGCGAGCCGCTGCTTCTTGAGCGCCTGCAGCCGGCGCCGCGCCTGCTCGTTGTCGCCGAGCCGGCGCCACAGCATGGCCTCGTTCAGCGTGACCAGCGCGCGCTGGAAGTCGCTGGCGGCCAGGGTGCCCGCGAGGCGGATCGATTCGAGGGCGCTGCCCTGGTTGCCGCCGCCCGCCACCGGCGCCATCAGCCTGCCTTGCCTGGCGGCCTGCTGCGAGGCGACCAGCTGCTTCCAGAACGCCGCGTCCTGCAGGTGCACGGCATCGGGCGGCGGCGCGCCGGCGGCCTGGGCCTTGCGCGAACGCAGCCCGAGGAACGAGGCCACCTCGGCGGGCGTGGCCGCGCGGCCTTCGACCAGCACGCGCAGCCGCCTGGCTTCACCGGCGGGCAGCCAGAACGGGCCCTGGCTGCGCCGCTCGGCGTTCAGGAACCGCGGCTCGCGCTGCGTGTCCTCGCCCCAGCCGACCTCGAGCTGCCAGGCCTTGAAGTCGCGAAACGCCCGGCTCACCACCATGCGCAGCGTGCTGGCGTCGGACACCTCGCCGCGCAGGTCGGCCAGCCGCACCACACCGGCGGCGGTGTGGTGCGCGTGCTGCATGCGCACCAGCAGCCAGAGCGACTGAAAGGCCGCGCGCCGGCCGTTGACCGACTGCGGCGAAGTGAGTTCGATGGAAAGAACGGCGGGGTTGGGAGCAGGCTTGGGCACGCCCTGAATTGAACCTCAAAACGGGCGCGATGCCCGAACGAGGAAGCGCGCTGCTCAGTACCGGTGGCGGTCCAGCAACCCGGGCACCTCGCTGCGCCCGATGCCCAGGTCGCGCAGCTCGTGCTCGCTCATGCCGCGCAGGTGCCGCCAGTCGGCGCGTGCACGGCGGCGGTTCACCACGCGGCCACGCCAGCCCCGCAGGGCATGCATCAGGCGTTGGTGAAAAGACGGTGGCTTCGGCGCGGTCACGATGGGCTCCTTGGTTGGGAGCGCTCATCTTCTTGCGCAGGCTGCTATTGTGGAAGTTGAGAATACTGACACCACCGATCAGGCTTCCTGATACTCAACCCAAGCAACGCCATGCGACAACTCAACCTCGACCAGCTGCGCACCCTCATCGCCATTGCCGACCTCGGCACCTTCTCGGCCGCGGCCAAGGCGCTGCACCTGGCGCAGCCCACGGTGAGCCTGCACATCAGCGAGCTGGAGGCGCGCCTGGGCACGCCGCTGGTGCTGCGCGGCGGCCGCAGCGTCACGCCCACGGCGGCCGGCGTGGCGCTGGTGGAGCGCGGGCGCAAGCTGCTGCGCGACACCGACGACGCCATCGAGGCCGTCAAGCGCCAGACCGAAGGACGGGTGGGCCGCGTGCGGCTGGGCACCTCGACCGGCGTGCTGGTCGACCTGCTGCCGCAGGTGCTCGAAGCGCTGGGCGAGGCGCACGCGGGCATCGACGTCGAAGTGAGCATCCGCGGCTCCTACGAGGCCATGGAGCGGCTGGCGGCGGGCACGCTCGACATCGGCCTGGTGGCCGTGCCGCAGCCGCCGGTGCGCGGCATCGTCGTCACGCCCTGGTGCGAGCAGCCCATGATGGCTTTCGTGCCCCAGCGCTGGAAGGCGCCCAAGCGCGTCACCCCGGCCTGGCTGGCGGCGCAGCCGCTGATCTTCAACGAGGCGACCACGCACATGTACCGGCTCACCATGGAGTGGTTCGCCGCGGCGGGCTTCGCGCCGCGCGCGCGCATCGAGCTCAACTACGACGCGGCCATCCGCAGCCTGGTGGCGGCCGGCTACGGTGCCGCGCTGCTGCCGCTGCAGCAGAGCACCGACCTGCTGCACAACGACCGCATGCGCGTCTTGCCGGTGAGCCCCAGGCTCACGCGGCGCGTGGGCATTGCGCACCGCCAGCACGCGCTGCTCGACGGCGCCACGCTGAGCGTGCTCAAGGTGCTGAAGACCTTCAGCCAGGCCGGCCAGGGCTGAGCATGCCGAGCCGCGTGCCCAGGCGCGCCAGCCGCGCGGGCAGGCTGCGCGCGTCGTCGGCGATGCCGTGGTTTCGCCAGCCGAAGATGCGCCGCACACAGGCGTCGGCCGCCCCGTCCACGGCCATGCAGGCGGCGTGCACGCCGGCTGCGCGCGCTTCGGCCACGGCCTGGCGGGCGTCTTCGACCAGGTATTTCGGGTCGTGCACGTCGATGTCGGAGGGCGCGCCGTCGGTCACGAGCACGATGGCGCGCCGGCCTTCGGGCTCGCCGCGCAGAAGCGAGGTCGCATGGCGCAGCGCGGCGCCCATGCGGGTGGAGTACCGCCCGCGCACCGCGCCGATCGTGGCGCGCGCGGCGGCGTCCAGCGGCTGGCCGAAGTCGAGCAGTCGGCAGTAGTACACCTCGGCCCGCGTGTTCGACGAGAACCCGTGGATCGCCAGGCGGTCGATGCCGCGCGGGGCCGATGTGGCCAGCAGCAGCGCGGCCTGCTTCTCGATGTCGAGCAACGAGACGCCATGCGCACCCGCATCGTTCGCCGAGGCCGACAGGTCGAGCAGCACCAGCAGGCTCGACGGGCGCGGGCCCCGGCCCGCTCGGGTGAACAGGCGCGCGTCGGGGCGCAGGCCCAGGCGGCGGTCGATGCGCACCTCGATGGCGGCGTTCAGGTCGATGTCGTCGCCTTCCCATTGGCGGCGCAGGCGGCGGGCGCGGTCGAGGTGGCGCGTGCGGGGCAGGGCGCGCGCATGCACGCGGTCGTGGGGGCTGGCGGGCTGCTCGCCCAGGTCCTGCAGGCCTTGCCACGCCGGCCGCGTCTCGATCACGGTGCACCAGTCGGGGCGCAGGCGTTCCTGCGTGCGGTCCCATTCGGGGTAGGTGTAGCGGCCCAACGCCAGCTCCGGCTCCAGCTCCGGCTCCGGGTGTTGCCCGCCGTCGCGCGGTGCCTCGCCTTCGTTCGGCGCACCGGAAGGCGGGGGCGGCCGCGCACCCGCGTGCTGCAGCGCGATGGCCTCGTCCGGTGGCGTCCGGGCCTCGCCGAAATCCCACAGGTAGCTGTTGTCGTCGCGGTACGGCGCGGGCACGGTGTGGTCGCGGGGCTCGAAGCGCACGCGCATCTGGCCGAGGTCGTTGGCGAGGACGGACGCGATGGCGCGAAAGGCCGCGCCGTCTTCGAGGCCCGCATGCGCCACGGTCTGTTCGAACAGGCGGCGCGCCTTGTTCACCCAGTGGTGGTCGTCCTGCCACGCGGGCAGCATCAGCACGCGGTCCATGCGCGAGATCAAGGCGTGGAAGCCCAGGTCCCGCGCGTCGGGCACGGGCGCGAGCGAGGCGGCGAACCAGCCGTGCACACCGGGAAAGTCGCGGCACAGCAGGCGCTCCACGCGCGCGTCCTCGATGGCCGAGGCCACCGCGATGCCCATGGGCTTGAGCGCGCCGGCCGGCCGGGCCGGCGTCGAGTGCCGCAGGTGGGCGACGGCATGCGCCACCATGGCGCGGCGCAGGTGGTCGCTGGCGGCGCCGTCGGGCAGCAACAGCCGCTTGCCGGCCAGCACGGGGCGCTCGCCCGGAAAAGGCTGCACCTCGGCATCGACGCCGGCCAGGCCGCTGGCCAGCAGCGACAGCGCAGCCAGCCCGTCGTTCATCCGAACTGCGCCTCGACGAAGCCCTGCAGCGCGCTCTCCATGTCGGGGTCGTCGGTGAGCGCGCGCGTCATCGTCATTTCGCAGCTTTCGCGCGGCGTCACGCCGTCGCGGATCAGTACGCCCGCGTAGATCAGCATGCGCGTGGACACGCCCTCGTCGAGCCCGCGGTGCTTCAGCGCGCGCGAGCAATGCGCAACTGCCACCAGCTTCGCGGCCAGGTCGGGCGCCAGCCCGGCCTCGTGCGCGACGATCTCGGCTTCGAGCGCGCTGTCGGGGTAATCGAACGCCAGCGCCGCGAAGCGCTGGCGCGTCGAGGGCTTCATGTCCTTGGCGCTGCTCTGGTAGCCAGGGTTGTACGACACCACCAGCTGGAAGTCGGGGTGTGCGCGCACCAGCTCGCCCTTCTTGTCCAGCGGCAGCATGCGGCGCGCGTCGGTCAGCGGGTGGATCACCACGGTGGTGTCCTGCCGCGCCTCCACCACCTCGTCGAGGTAGCAGATGCCGCCGTGGCGCACGGCCAGTGTCAGCGGCCCGTCGTGCCAGGCCGTGCCGTCGGCGTCCAGCAGGTAGCGCCCGACGAGGTCGGACGCCGTCATGTCCTCGTTGCAGGCCAGCGTGACCAGCGGCCGCCCGAGCGACCATGCCATGTGTTCCACGAAGCGCGTCTTGCCGCAGCCCGTGGGGCCCTTCAGGATCAGCGGCATGCGGTGGCGGTACGCCTGGCGGTACAGCGCCACCTCGTTGGCCGCGGGCCGGTAGAAGGGTTCGGTCTCGATGCGGTAGGCGGCCAGCGGATCGGGCACGGCCGCGTTCATCGGTGCTGGGCCGGCGTGTGCGGAATGCCTTCGATCGGGCACTCCGGCGTGCCCACCGTGCTGCGCGTGAACGACTCCACCATGTCTCGCGTGCCCTCGGGGTCGTTGATCCATTGCGTGTAGAAGTTGTACGGGCAGGCCGCCACGCCCTTGTCGCCGTCGCCCGAGTTGATGGTGCCGGTGTAGCCGCGGTGCACCAGCTTGAACAGGTGGTTCTGCGACTGGCCGTTCCTGCGCGCGTCGCGGATCAGCCCCATCGAGAGTTCGGCGTAGTTGATGCCCATCTCTTCCTCGCCGCATTCGCCGAGCGTGCGGCCGTCGAAGCCGATCAGCGCGGAGTGGCCGAAGTACGAGTACACGCCGTCGAAGCCCGCCGCGTTGGCCACCGCCACGTAGGTGTTGTTCATGAAGGCCATGGCCTTGGACACCAGGATCTGCTGCTCCTTGGCCGGGTACATGTAGCCCTGGCAGCGCACGATGAGTTCGGCGCCGCGCATCGCGCAGTCGCGCCAGATCTCGGGGTAGTTGCCGTCGTCGCAGATGATCAGGCTGATCTTCATGCCCTTGGGGCCGTCGCTCACGTAGGTGCAGTCGCCCGGGTACCAGCCCTCTACCGGCACCCACGGCATGATCTTGCGGTACTTCTGGACGATCTCGCCCTGGTTGTTCATGAGGATCAGCGTGTTGTAGGGCGCCTTGTTCGGATGCTCCTCGTGGCGCTCGCCGGTCAGCGAGAACACGCCCCACACGTTGGCGCGGCGGCAGGCGTCCGCGAAGATGGCGGTCTCCTCGCCGGGCACGGTGGCCGCGGTGTCGTACATCTCCCTGGCGTCGTACATGATCCCGTGGGTGGAGTACTCGGGGAACACCACCAGGTCCATGCCCGGCAGGCCGCGCTTCATGCCAACCAGCATCTCGCCGATCTTGCGGGCGTTGTCCAGCACCTCGGCCTTGGTGTGCAGGCGGGGCATCTTGTAGTTGACGACCGCGACGCCCACGCAATCGTTGCTGCTCGAAATATCACCATGTCGCATGACGCTGCTCCTGAAGGATGGTTGAGAAAAAACAAAAAGGCCCGAGCCGGTGTCCAACCGGTTCGGGCCTGTCTGCGGGGCATCGGGTTCGTGTCGTCGAAGCCGATTGTTCTCAACTCAGCGGGGGCTGCACATACGTCATTTCGCTGATTGCGGCGCGGGCTCAGCGCGGGCGCGCGTAGTCGGACTCGATCCAGGCGGTGGCGCTCGACGGGCTGAGCTTGAACGCGGGCGACACGTTCACGCTGGCCAGCTCCGAATCGTCTGCGTCGTCGAAGGCGGTGAGCGTGGCCGAGGGGTTGTCCTCGTCGGGCACGATGGCCAGGGTCACGCGAACGCGCTGGTCGTTGCGCGCGGT
Organism: Variovorax sp. AC103; assembly: GCF_979254005.1. NCBI lineage: Bacteria > Pseudomonadati > Pseudomonadota > Betaproteobacteria > Burkholderiales > Comamonadaceae > Variovorax > Variovorax sp. AC103. The sequence continues at coordinate 400,101 of NZ_CEEDFC010000002.1, forward strand.
GACGGTGACGCTCTTGTTGAGCGTGGCGTGCAGCTGCTGCTCGTGGCGGCGGATGACTTCGGCGGCGGTCTTCACCAGCGTGGAGAAGGCGGGGCCGTCCAGCGGCTTGGGGTTCTTCTTGTCGCGGCCCATGGTCCAGGGGCCGACCAGGGCGGGTTCGGGGTCGCCCTGGCGGGTCATCTCGACGGCCCAGCCGTCGTCTTCCTCGTTCTTGATGACGCGGGCGGTCCACAGGCCGTCGCGCCAGAGGCGGGGTTCCTGCAGGGGGAGGGTGTCGGGGTCGGTGGTGTCGGTGAGGTCGGTCATGCGGGTGTCTGTGTGCTTGCGCGGGCCATTTTCCCCTGAGTCCCTCGCGGGGGCGGGCCGATGTATTCCTGCAGTCCGCCGACCAGGGCATCGAAGGTGGCGCGGCAGCGCGGGCTGTTGCGCAGGTCTTCGTGCATCGTGACCCAGGTTTCCAGCTTCATCGCGAAAGCGCGCGGCACGAGGCGCACCAGTGCGTCGTCGCGGCGGGCCAGCCCGACCTGGCAGATGCCGATGCCCGCACCGGCGCGGATCAGCGCCAGCTGCGCGAGGTCGCTGTCGGTGCGCAGCGAGAAAGCCTCGCGGCCATAGCCCGGCAGCGCCTTGCCCGCATTGCGCACGAAAGCCGAAGGCTGGTCGTAGCCGATGAAGGCATGCGCCGCCATGTCTTCCATCCTGCGCGGCGTGCCGTGGCGGGCCAGGTAGTCCTTGCGCGCGTGAAAGCCCAGTTCGATCTGCCCGACGTGGCGCGCGACCAGTTGCTCCTGTTTCGGCCGCACCATGCGCACGGCGATGTCGGCCTCGCGCCGCAGCAGGTCCTGCACACGGTTGGTCAGCACCAGCTCGACCTTCAGCGCGGGGTGCGCCTCGCGCAGCCGCGCGACGATGGGCGGCAGCACCTCGACACCGATCACCTCGCTGGCCGAGATGCGCACCACCCCGCGCACGCCTTCGCCCTGGCTGCTGGCCACGCGCTGCAGCGACGCGGCGGTGCTTTCCATGGCCTCGGCGTGCGTGCGCAGCGCCAGCGCCACCTCGGTGGGCAGCAGGCCCACCTGCGAGCGCGTGAAGAGCACCACGCCCAGCGCGGCCTCGAGCGCGGCCACATGGCGCCCGGCCGTCGGCTGCGTGATGCCCAGTGCGCGCGCCGCGCCCGAGAGCGAGCCCTCGCGCAGCACGCTGAGAAAGGAGCGGTACAGCTCCCAGCCGATGTCTTGGATCATGCATAAATGTATAGCTGTTGGCTTATGCTCGGCAATTCCAATGCAACGCCATCGCTTCCAGAATCGGTCCATCGACAACCCTTTTGGAGCATTTCATGGCACGCAACGACACGGTTCTGGTTCTGGGCGCAACGGGCGGCATCGGCGGCGAGGTGGCCCGCCAGCTGCGCGATGCCGGTTGGCAGGTGCGCGCGCTCAAGCGCGGCGCCAAGGAGGAAAGCAGGGACGGCATCACCTGGCTGGCCGGCGACGCGATGGACGCGCAGGCCGTGCGGCAGGCTGCGAAGGGCTGCGCGGTGATCGTGCATGCGGTCAACCCGCCGGGCTACCGCGGCTGGGCGCAGCTGGTGCTGCCGATGCTGGACAACACCATCGCCGCCGCGAAGGCCGAAGGCGCGACCATCGTGCTGCCGGGCACGGTCTACAACTTCGGGCCCGACGCCTTCCCGCTGCTGGCCGAAGATTCGCCGCAGCACCCGGTCACCCGCAAGGGCGCGATCCGCGTCGAGATGGAAAAACGCCTGGAGGACGCCAGCCGCCAGGGCGCCCGCGTGCTGATCGTGCGCGCCGGGGACTTCTTCGGCCCGAAGGCCGGCAACAACTGGTTCTCGCAGGGGCTGGTGAAGGCGGGGCTGCCGGTCAAGGCGGTGAGCTACCCCGGCCGCGCCGGCACGGGCCACCAATGGTCGTACCTGCCCGACGTGGCGCGCACCATGGTCGAGCTGCTGGCGCGGCGCGACCGCCTGGCGCCCTTCGCGCGCTTCCACATGGCCGGACACTGGGACGCGGACGGCACGCGCATGAGCGGCGCCATCCGCAAGGTGGTGGCCCGCCGCATGGCTGGCTCGGGCGCCGAGGTGCGCGTGTCCGCCTTCCCGTGGTGGCTGCTGACGCTGGCCTCGCCCTTCGTCGCCACCTTCCGCGAGATGCGCGAAATGCGCTACCTGTGGGAAACGCCCGTGGGCATGGACAACGCGAAGCTGGTGGTCTTTCTGGGGCGCGAGCCGCACACGCCGCTGGAAGAAGCGGTCGAGGCCGCGCTCGACGGCATGGGCTGCCTGGCCGCGGCACCGGTGGCAACCGTGACCGCGGCGGCCTGATCAGAAGACCGAGAGCCCCGTGCGCGCCACGAACAGTTCCAGCGCCTTCATGCCCAGCAGCGAATTGCCGGTGGCGTCGAGCGCGGGCGACCACACGCACAGCGTGAGCCGGTCGGGCACCACCGCCACGATGCCGCCGCCCACGCCGCTCTTGCAGGGCAGGCCGATGGAAAAGGCCACGTCGCCGGCCGCGTCGTAGGTGCCGCAGGTGAGCATCAGCGCGTTGATGCGGCGGGTTTGCCGCTCGCCCGTGATCTCGGGCTCGCCGTCGATCGGGTGCGCCCCGTCGCGGCTCAGGAAGGCCGCGGCGCGCGCCAGCTGGCGGCAGCTCATGCGCAGGGCGCACTGGTGGAAGTAGGTGTCCAGCACGGTGTCGACGTCGTTGTCGATCTTGCCGAAGCTCTTCATGAAGTTGGCCAGCGCGATGTTGCGAAAGCCCGTGTCGGCCTCGGATTGCGCCACCTCGTCGTCGAAGGCGACGGGCTCGCCGCACAGGCCGGCCATGAGCGCGAGGATGTCGTCCTTCGCGCTGCCACCCGCGGCCTTCGCCTGGCTCACCAGCCGGTCGGCCACCGCGATGGCGCCGGCATTGATGAACGGGTTGCGCGGCTTGCCCTGCTCGTTTTCCAGTTGCACCAGCGAGTTGAACGGGTTGCCCGAGGGTTCGCGCCCGATGCGCTCCCACAGCGCGTCGCCCATGCGCTGCATGGCGAGCGTGAGCGTGAAGAGCTTGGACACGCTCTGGATGGAAAACGGCGTCTCGAAGTCGCCCGCGCCGGCTTCCTCGCCCTCGCAGGTGCGCAGCGCAATGCCGAACTGACGGGCATCGACGCGTGCCAGCGCCGGGATGTAGCTGGCGACCTTGCCGCCGTGTTCACCCTGGCCGCACTGGTCGATCTGCGGGCGCAGGGTGGCGACGATCTCGTCGAGCACCGGCTGGAAGTTCATGGTCTGGCCGTTCATGCGGTGCGTTGTACCGCAGGCCGCCGGTTCACCAGCACGATGCCCAGCGCCACGCCGACCAGCGCCACGATCAGCTGCGCGGTGAGCGGCTCCTTCAGCAGCACCACGCCGCACACCAGCGCGAACAGCGGCGTGAGGAAGGTGAAGGACGACATCTGCGTGGCTGGGTAGTGCCGCAGCAGCCACATCCAGGCCAGGTAGCTGGCGAAGGCGCCGACCACCATCTGCAGGCCGATGGAGCCCCAGGCCCCGGCCGAGTACGCAAAGCCCCACGGCTCGCCCAGCGCCAGCGACAGCACCGGGCACATCGCGGCCGTGACCGCCACCTGGTAGAAGAGCGTTTTCTCGGCGCTGGCGGTGGCCAGGCGGGTGGTGCGCAGCGTGAGCGTGGTCAGGCCCCACAGCATGCCGGCCCCCAGGCCCATGGCGTCGCCGATGAGCTGCGACGAGCTCATGTGGTCGAAGCCCTCGCTGAAAGCCAGCACCACGCCCGAGAAGGCGATGAAGAGCCCGAGCCACTGGAAGCCCCGCAGCCGCTCGGCCGGCACCCAGCGCGGCAGCAGCAGCGACACCCAGAACGGCGCCGTGTAGAGAAACACCGTGAGCCGCGAGGCACTGGTGTGCTGCAGCCCCAAATAGATGCCGGCGAACTCGCCCGAGAACAGCAGCCCGGCCAGCAGCCCTGGCCACAGCGTGCCGTCGCGCTCGAACAGCCGCACACCGCGCGACGCGCACCACAGCCACAGCAGCGCGGTGGCGCCCGCCATGCGGATGGAGGCCTGCCACATGGGCGGCACCTCGGCCACGGTGGTCTTGATGAGGATCTGCTGCAGGCCCCAGAAGGCGCAGCAGGCAATGAGCAGGCCGATGGCGAGGCTGTCGAGGTGGGTCTTGCGCTGGATCATGAACGGTCGGTCACTGTCGGTCAGGTGGCGGGCGGCCACCAGATTCATCGGATGATCGTACCGCGCCGACGCGTTCCCCGGGGTGTCACTGCGCGAAGGCCTCCAGCGCGGGCAGCGGCGCCTGCCGCTCGAAGCGCCGTTCGATGGCCAGCAGCGCGGCCTCCAGGAACTGCAGGAACATGCCCATGGCCACCGCCGTGGTCTGGCCGGCACGCTGGTAGAGGCAGCTGAACGAGCGCGCGCCCGCGTCGGCCAGCCCGGTCCACACCAGCGTGCCGCGTTCCACGTCCTCGGCCACGTTCTCCGGAATCAGAAAGCCGATGCCCGTGCCGCCGGCCACCAGCCGCCGCACCATCGCGACCGAACTGGTTTCCACCAGCGGGCGCACCTTGCGGTGCTCGCGGTGGTCGATCTGGTCGACCATGGCGCGCAGCTCGGTGTCGGGCGTCATGAGGATCAGCGGGTGCTCCAGGCAGTCGCGCAGCCGCGGCAGCTTGCCCAGCGCCGCCAGCGGATGGCCGGGCGGCGTGACCAGGCCCAGGTGCTGCGGGAAGGCGCGGATCTCCTCCACGCCAGGCGGCGGCTTGCGGCGCAGGCAAAAGCCGATGTCCGACTCGCCGTTGGCCACCCATTTCAATATGTTCTCGCCGCTGCCCGAGCGCACGCTGTAGGTCACGCCGGGGTAGTTCTTCATGGCCGCCTCGATCACCTCGGGCACCAGTTGCTCGGCCGACGAGTGCGACACCGCCAGGTTGATGTGCCCGCGCCGCAGCGAGCGCAGGTCTTCCACCTGGGCCATGGCGTTGTCGAAGTCGCGCTGCCCGCGCCGCACGGCCGCCACCATGATCTCGCCCGCGGTGGTCAGCTGCATGCCGCGCGGCAGGCGGTCGAACAGCGGCGTGCCCACCTGTTCCTCGAGGTTGAGCACTTGCTGGTGCACCGCTGCGGCCGTGAGGTGCAAGGTCTCGGCCGCCTTGCGCACCGAGCCGCGTCGGGCCACTTCGTCGAAACACCGGAAGGTCTGGGAAATGGGGCGCATGGTGCTGCGCAGTGTATGGATTTTCTATACGCACCGTACAGAACAAACAGATTTTCCTGACGCGCGATGCGGCCTAGATTCGCACCATTCGTCCATTTCCCCGAGGTTCGTTCCCGTGACCCAGACCACCGTCGACCAGATCACCCAGCGCCGCCGCGGCACCGGCCTGATCGCCCATGACCCGGCGCTCAGCGCCGGTGGCTACACCCTGATCGCCCCGCAGACCGACGACGGCAACGTCTACCTGATCGACATCGAGGGCCGCGTCGCGCACCAATGGAAGATGCCGGTGCGCCCGGGCCGCGCGGCCGTGATCCTGCCCAACGGCAACCTGGGCTACAACGGCAACCACGCCGGCACGCCCGAGATCTACGCGGCCTGGTCGCTGTGGCACGGCGGCGATTTCTACGAGGCCACGCCCGCCGGCGAGATCGTCTGGCGCTTTCAGGACCCCACGCACCACCACGACGCCCGGTGGCTGGCCAACGGCCACCTGCTGTATGCCGGTTGCGCACCGGTGCCGCCCGGCTTTGCCGAGCGCGTGCCCGGCGGCACTGCCCACGGCCCTGGCGAGGCGATGTACGGCGACGTCGTCCGCGAGGTCGACCGCGACGGCAAGCTGGTGTGGGAGTGGAAGGCCTGGGAGCACCTGAAGCCTGAAGACTTTCCGATCCACCCCGGCTTCGGCCGCACCCACTGGCCGCTGGTGAACGGGCTGGACGTGACGCGCGAGGGGCTGGTGCTGATGAGCCTGCGCACCACCTCGGGCATCGTGGGCGTCGACAGGGCCACCGGCGACGTGAAGCTGCACATTCCGCCGGCGGTGCTGTCGCACCAGCACGCGCCCGTGGCACTGGACAACGGCCACATTCTTGCTTTCGACAACGGCAACTTCCGCACCGGCAAGCATGTGGCGTTCTCGCGCGTTCTCGAAATCGACCCGGCCTCCCACGAGGTCGTGTGGCAGTACGCGGACGAACTGGTCAACGCGTTCTACACGGCCTACATGGGCAGCGCGCAGCGCCTGCCCAACGGCAACACGCATGTCACCGAGTCGGCCACGGGCCGCCTGTTCGAGGTCACGCCGGCCGGCGAGGTGGTGTGGGAGTACGTGATTCCCTGGTTCGCCGAATACCCCGACGAGGCCGCGCGCAAGTACGTACCCGGCCGGCAGAACAGCGTGTTCCAGACCTTCCGCTACACCGCGGCGCAACTTCCCTGGCTCAAGGTTTCCGCACCATGATTTCTTACGCCCTTCGATTGGCAGCACCCCTGGCGCTGGCCGCATGGCTGCCGCTGTCCGCGCTGGCGGCCGATGCGCCCAAGCCCCTGCAGCCGGTGCGCATCCTCAGCAACTGGTTCGCCCAGCCCGACCAGGCCGGCTACTGGCAGGCCCAGCAGGACAAGCTCGGCAAGGAGGCCGGCATCGAGATCAGCGTGCTGCAGGGCGGCCCGAAGATCCAGACCATTCCGCAGGTGGCCTCGGGCCAGGCCGAGTTCGGCATCGGCAACGCCGACGACGTGCTGCTGGCACGCCTGCGCGGCGCGCCGGTGCGCGCGGTGTTCGCGCACCTCGACCACGTGCCCTACACGCTGGTCTATCACGCCGACCCGGCCGTGAAGTCCATCGCCGACCTGCAGGGGCGCACCTTCGCGGTGAACCTCGGCAACGCCTACTGGGAGTGGACGAAGAAGCAGTACAAGCTCGCCGGCACGCGCGAGATCCCGGTGAGCGGCGACCTGAGCCTGTTCCGCAACGACCCGAAGATGGTGCAGCAGGGCTACTCGCTGTTCCTGCCCGCGCGCATGGCCGCCGCCGGCGTGCAGGTGCAGCAGGTCACGCTGGCCTCGCTGGGCTACCGGCCGTATGACGTGCTGTTCACCACCGACGACATGATCCGCAAGAACCCCGCTTTGGTGAAAGCCACCATCGCAGCGGTGCAGAAGGGCTGGGCCGACTACGTGCGCAACCCGCAGGGGCTCAAGCCGCTGATCACCGGCATGAACAAGCAGATGACACCCGAGATCTACGACGCGGCCAACAAGGAAATGATCGAGACGCTGATCTCGCACGACCTCGGGCGCATCGGCTGCATGACCGATGCGCGCTGGAGCGAGCTCGCGGGCCAGCTGCGCAGCGTGAACTTCCTGCCGGCCGGCTTCGACGCGAAGCAGGGCTACGACCGCACGCTGGTGCCGGGCTGCAACCCATGAGCACCCCGGGCGCGGCCATCGGCCTGGACGGTGTCTCGAAGCGCTTCGGCAAGGGCGAGGGCCTGCAGGCCCTGGACGCGGTCGACTTCGCGCTGCGCCCGGGCGAGTTCGTCTCCATCGTCGGGCCCTCGGGCTGCGGCAAGTCGACGCTGCTGCGCATCATGGCGGGGCTCGTCGCGCCGAGCACCGGGCGCTGCACGCGGCCCGAGGGCATCGCGACCGCCTTCGTGTTCCAGGAGGCCGCGTTGCTGCCCTGGCGCACCGTGGAGCGCAACGCGCAGTTGCTGATGGAGCTCGAAGGCCATGCGCCGGCGAGCTACCGCGCGCGTGCCGCCGAGGCGCTGAAGCTGGTCGGGCTCGCGGGCTTCGAGACCTCGTACCCGCACCAGCTCTCGGGCGGCATGCGCATGCGGCTGTCGCTGGCGCGCGCACTGGCGCTGCGGCCCGGGCTGCTGCTGCTCGACGAACCGCTGGCGGCGGTGGACGAGCTCACGCGCGACGTGCTGCAGGAGGAGCTGTCTTCGCTGTGGCGGCAGGCGGGCTTTACCGGCGTGCTGGTGACGCACAACGTGCACGAGGCGGTGTACCTGTCGAACCGGGTGGTGGTCATGTCGCCGCGGCCGGGGCGCATCCTGGACGTGATCGACGTGCCTTTCGAATTTCCGCGCGCACCCGAGCTGCGCGCCAGCGCCGGCTTCGCGGCGCTCACCGGCCAGGTCACCGGGGTGCTGCGCGCGCAGCACCGCGCGCCGGCCTTGGCTTGAGGGTGCGGGCCATGGCAACCACCCGATCTGTCTCGTCTTCGGCCGTGGCCTTCGCGCGCAACGCCGGCCCCGTGCTGGTGGTCGCGCTGCTGGCCATCGGCCTGTGGTGGCTGCTGAGCGCCACCGTCTACCAGGGCAAGGGCTACCTGCTGCCGTCGCCGCAGGAGGTGGCGGCCGCCACGGCGGAGAACGCCGGCGTGCTCGCGGGCGCCACGCTCTCGACGTTGAAGGAGGCGCTGCTGGGCTATGCGCTGGCCATCGTGCTCGGCATCGCGGGTGCGGCGGTGCTGGCGCAGTCGCGGCTGCTGGAGCGCAGCCTGTACCCGTACGCGGTGCTGCTGCAGACCGTGCCGGTGGTGGCGGTCGCGCCGCTGATCGTGCTCTGGTTCGGCTACAACGAGCTGTCGGTGGTGATCGTGAGCTTCATCATGTCGCTGTTCCCGATCATCAACAACACCATGCTGGGCCTGCGCTCGACCTCGCGCAACCTGGCCGAGCTGTTCGCGCTGCACCGCGCGAGCGGGCTGGTGTCGTTCTGGAAGCTGCGGCTGCCGGGCGCGCTGCCGCACATCTTCGCGGGGCTGCGCATCTCGGCGGGGCTGTCGGTCATCGGCGCCATCGTGGGCGAGTTCATCATCGGCTCGGGCAATGCCGAAGGCGGGCTGGGCGTGCAGATCGTGTTCGCACAGGGGCGCATGTACACCGCGCTGCTGTTCGCCGAGGTCATCGCGGCGACGCTGCTGGGCTTTCTGTTCTTCCTGGCGGTGAGCGCGATCGGGCGGCTGCTGCTGCGGCACTGGCACGAGTCGGCGCTGGAGGGTTGACGCCGCCCGGCGTTATCTCGCGGCTACCGGATAGGGCGGCTTGCCGTGCGTGCCGAGCATCAGGTCGGGCACCACGGCCTCCACGTCGGGCAGCGCACGCGCGGCGCGCTCCAGCCGCTTCGCCAGCGCCGCATCCGGCACGCAGCCCTGCAGGTACACCCAGCGGCGCTGGACCGTGACCCACACGCTGCCCTTGCCCACGCCCGGCACGGCCAGCAGCGCGGCGCGCACCTTGGGCGCGAGGGGCTTGTCGTAGCGGTAGGCGTTGCTGTCGGCGCACTTGCCGGCCAGCCAGCAGCTGGTGCCGCGCTCCAGCCGCGAATGGGTCTGCAGGCGGCGCTCTTCGGCCGTGTAGAACGGCCCTTCGGGCACTGCGCAGGCCGGCAGGCCGGCGGACACCTGGAAGAAAGGGTCGTCGAACCAGTTCTGCTTGAGCGGCCCCGCGGCCTCCTGCGCCATGACGGTCTGCGCAAGAAGCAGCAGCACGGGCATGAGCGCAGGGTGTTTCACTACAAGGGGTGTTCCGTGTAGAAGCGCCCGCCGTGGAACAGCAGCGGCGAGGCGCCGGCGTCGTGCGTGCAGCGCTCCACCTCGCCCACGAAGATCACGTGGTCGCCTTCGTCGTAGCGGCTGCGGTTGAAGCACTCGAAGCTCGCCGCGCAACCCGCCAGCACCGGCGCGCCGCCCAGGCCTTCGGTGTAGGGCACGTCGGCCCAGCGGTCGATGTTCTTGGTGGCGAAGCGCTCGGCCAGCGCCTTCTGGTTGGCCGCCAGGATGTTCACGGTGTAGTGCGAGCCCGTGCTCAGCGCGGGCATGGAGCCGGCCGCGCGCGCCAGGCTCCACAGCACCAGCGGCGGCGCGAGCGACACCGAATTGAAGGAGTTGGCCGTGAGGCCGACCAGCGTGCCGTCGGCCGCGCGCGCGGTGACGATGGTCACGCCGGTGGCGAACATGCCGAGCGCATCGCGAAACTCGTCGGGCGAAAAGGAGGGCGGTTGGGCCCGGCGGGGAGTGGTCACTGAAAGGGGCAGCAAGTGCTTGAAGGGCAGAAGGCCATTTTGGCTCAGCGCCCGGGGGGCTGCTCGGGCGGGCTCATCAACTCGGTCACCAGGCGGGAATAGACGGTGGCCGCAGGCGAGAGGGTACGCCCTGCGAGCGTCACGAGGCTGTAGTGCGTCTGCATGCGCGCCAGGCCCGCCACCGGCAGGGGCACCAGGGCACCGGTCTCGTGCCCCGGCGCGGGCGCCAGCGGCGCCAGGATCACCGCGTGCGCCGTGAGCGCCAGGTGGCGCAGCGTGCCGGCGTCGTCGCAGGTCACGTTGAACACGCTGCGTTCGCTGTGCCGGGGCAGCCGGTCGAACTGCGCCGCCACCTCGGCGGGCATTTGCGGGCCGGCCACGGGGTAGGCCATGAGGTGCGCGAGCGTGGCCTGCTTCAGCCGAAGCAGCGGGTGCTTGGGCCGCACGAAGAACGACACCGGCACGTTGGGCAGGCGCGCGAGCTTCAGGCCGGGCTGCTTCGTCAGGTCGCGGGTGTCGGCGATGAACAGGTCGAGCTGGCGGCGGTGCAGGCCCTCGCACAGGGTGGCGGTGTCGGCCACCTCCATGCGCATCTGCAACTGCGGGTGGCGCTGCGTCATGAGCGACAGCGCCAGCCGGCCCAGCGTGCCGGCGGCAAACGGGCCGAGGCCGACCGCCAGGCTGCCGATGGCCAGGCCCTCGAGTTGCAGCACGTCGCGCGCGATCTGCTGCGCGTCGGCCAGCAGCTCGCGGGCGCGCGCCAGCACCAGCTCGCCGGCCTGCGTGAAGCGCACCGTGCCGTAGGCGCGGTCGATCAGGCGCGCCTGCAGGCCTTCCTCGAGGTTGTCGATGCTGCGCGACAGGGCGGGCTGCGACAGGTGCACGGCCTGGGCCGCGCGGCCGAAGCTGCCCTGGTCCGCGAGGGCGACGAGATGCTGGAGCTGGCGCAGCTGCATTTTGCGTTTCACTTAAAAAGCAAGCGCGTATTTTGCATTTGCCAATGCATGGGGGGCTTCGGAGAATCCGGCCTTGCCCCCTTGGAAGACCGAGACACACCATGACGCCCCCCCATTTCTCCCGCGCGCTCGTTGCACTGGCTTGCGCGTTTGCCGCCGCATCGGCCCCGGCGCAAGTCGCGCCCAAGCCGCCCGAGCCGTCCACGCTGCAGGCCAACGCCGACATGGCGAAGGCGTTGCCCTTTGCCGACCGGCGCGATTTCGAGGACGCGACGCGCGGCTTCATCGCCACCGTTCCCGACGCGCTGGTGCCCGGCACCGGGGCGCGCCCGGTGTGGAGCATGAAGCCGTACGACTTCCTGAAGACCGACACGCCCGCCGACACCGTCAACCCCAGCCTGTGGCGCCAGGCGCAGCTCAACGCCATCCACGGCCTCTTCAAGGTGACTGATCGCGTGTACCAGGTGCGCGGCTTCGACCTGGCGAACATCACCCTCGTCGAGGGCGACACCTCGCTGATCGTCATCGATCCGCTGCTCACCGCCGAGACCGCGCGCGCCGCGCTCGAGCTGTACTACCAGCACCGCCCGCGCAAACCGGTGGGCACGGTGATCTACACGCACGGCCATGCCGACCACTTCGGCGGCGTGAAGGGCGTGGTGAGCGAGGCGGACGTGGCTGCCGGCAAGGTGCAGGTGATCGCGCCGGCGGCCTTCATGGAAACGGCCGTGGCCGAGAACATCCTCGCGGGCAATGCGATGAACCGGCGCTCGCAGTACCAGTTCGGTTCGCTGCTGCCGCCGGGGGTGCGCGGACAGGTCGACACCGGCCTGGGCAAGGCGCTGGCGCGCGGCAGCGTCACGCTGATCGCGCCCACGGCCACCATCGACAAGCCGACGGAGGCGCGCACCATCGACGGCGTGGAGTTCGTGTTCCGGCTGGTGCCGGGCTCCGAGGCGCCGTCGGAGATGCTGCTGTACCTGCCGCAGTTCCGCGTGCTGAACATGGCGGAGGACGTGACGCACACCATGCACAACCTCTACACGATCCGCGGCGCCGAGGTGCGCGACGGCAACCTGTGGTCGAAGTACATCGACGAGGCGCGCGTGGCCTTCGGCGACAGGACCGACGTGCTCATTGCCCAGCACCACTGGCCCACCACCGGGCGCGAGCGCATCGTCGAGCTCATGAAGAAGCAGCGCGACATATACAAGTTCATCAACGACCAGTCGCTGCGCCTGCTCAACCAGGGCTACGGCGCGGCCGACATCGCCGAGACGCTGCGCATGCCCGCGAGCCTGGCGCAGGAATGGTCGGCGCGCGGCTACTACGGCACGCTGAGCCACAACGCCAAGGCCGTGTACCAGAAGTACCTGGGCTGGTACGACGCGAACCCGGCCAACCTGAACCCGTTGCCGCCGGTGGCCTACGCGAAGAAGACCGTCGAGTACATGGGCGGCGCCGACGCGGTGCTGGCGCGTGCGCGCGAAGACTTCGGCAAGGGCGAGTTCCGCTGGGTGGCCAGCGCTATGAGCCAGGTGGTGTACGCCGACCCGTCGAACCGCGCGGCGCGCGAGCTGGGCGCCGATGCGCTCGAGCAGCTCGGCTACCAGTCGGAAGCAGGCACCTGGCGCAGCGCCTACCTGGTGGGCGCGATGGAGTTGCGCAACGGCGTGCCGAAGATTCCTGCGGGCAGCAGCGCCAACGCCGACACGCTCAAGGCGGTGAGCAACGACCTGTTCTTCGACTTCCTCGGCGTGCGGCTCGACGCGGCCAAGGCCGAGGGCAGGAAGATGGTCATCAACTGGAACTTCACCGATTCCAACCAACAGTTCGTGCTGACGCTGGAGAACTCCGCGCTCACGCACATCGCCGGCCAGCAGCCCGGCGCCGACGCCACCATCACGCTGAGCCGCGCCACGCTCGATGCGGTGACGCTGAAGGAAACGAGCTTTCCCGCGGCGGTGCTGACCGGCAAGGTGAAGATCGACGGCGATCGCGGCAAGCTGGCGGAGCTGATGTCGATGCTCGATACCTTCGAGCCGATGTTCCCTGTTGTCGAGCCGCGGAAATAGGGGCGTTCAGGGCGGGTGCGCAGGGGTCGCCGTGGGTGAACGGCGCAGCCTCTAGCCGAAGAACCAGTAGCAGACAGCCACAGCGGCCACGACCCCCGCCACCTCGGCCAGCAACGCACAAGCCACGGAGTGCCGTGCCCGCTGGATGCCGACCGCCCCGAAATACACCGCCAGCACATAGAACGTGGTCTCCGTGCTGCCCTGGATGGTGGCCGCCACCAGCGCGGGGAAGCTGTCGACGCCCTGGGTCTTCATGGTCTCGATCAGCATCGCGCGGGCCGCGCTGCCCGAGAACGGCTTGACCAGCGCCGTGGGCATGGCGTCGACGAAGCGTGCGTCGAAGCCGCCCGCCGTCACCAGCCAGCGCAGGCCGCCCAACACGAAGTCGAGCGCACCCGAGGCGCGCAGCACGCCGACCGCGCAGAGCATGGCCACGAGGTAGGGCAGCAGGTTCTTCGCGATGTCGAAGCCTTCCTTCGCGCCCTCGACGAAGCACTCGTAGACCTTGATGCGCCGGATGGCCCCGGCCAGCAGGAACAGCAGGATCACGCCGAACAGCGTGAGGTTGCCCAGCAGCGACGACAGCGACGCGATGGCCGCGGCCGACAGCGTGCCCAGCAGCGCCATGAACCCGCCCAGCGCCAGCGCGCCCGGCACCAGGTAGGCCAGCACCACCGGGTCCCACAGCCGCAGGCGCTGCACCACCGCGACCGAGAGCAGCCCGACCAGCGTCGAGGCGCTGGTAGCCAGCAGGATCGGCAGGAACACCATCGTCGGGTCGCCCGCGCCCTGCTGCGCGCGGTACATGAAGATGGTGACGGGCAGCAAGGTCAGTGACGAGGCGTTGAGCACCAGGAACAGGATCTGCGCGTTGGTGGCCGTCACCGGGTCGGGGTTGAGCCGCTGCAGCTCGCGCATCGCCTTCAGGCCGATGGGCGTGGCGGCGTTGTCCAGGCCCAGCGCATTGGCCGCGAAATTCATGGTGATCAGCCCGAGCGCCGGGTGCCCCGCCGGCACGCCCGGCATCAGGCGGCGAAACAGCGGCCCCAGCAGCCGCGCGAGCCAGCCGACCAGCCCCGCCGCCTCGGCGATGCGCAGGAAACCCAGCCACAGCGTGAGCGTGCCGAACAGCAGCACCATCACCTCGACCGCCAGCCGCGCCATGGCGAACAGGCTTTCGACGATGGCCGCGAACACCGTCGGATCGCCCCCGACGAGCCAACGGCCCAGTGCGGCCAGCGCCGCGACTGCGAAGAAACCCAGCCACAAGCCGTTGAGCACGCTTCTTTTCCTTTTTGCTGCGCGGATCATAGGCCGCGCATGGCATGCCGCCGCGAGCTACAGTTCGGCCCATGCGCGCCACCACCTTCCGCCGATTTGCCGTCCTGGTGCTGGGGTTCGCCGCCCTCTGGCTGGCAGGTTGTGCGAGCCTGCCCCCACCGCCGCCGGAAGCGCCGCCCACGCTGGCCCTCGCCGACGTCGCGCAGACCGAACTGGCCCAGCTCGCCGCCAAGGATGCTCCCGGCGGCTCGACGCTGCTCTCGGGCTTTCGCCTGCTGCCCGAGGCGGCCTTCGCGTTCGATGCGCGCATCTCGCTGGCACGGCACGCCGAGAAGTCGCTCGACGTGCAGTACTACCTGATCCAGAACGACGACGTCGGCCTGCTGTTCCTGAAGGAGCTGCGCGAGGCCGCCGCGCGCGGCGTGCGCGTGCGCCTGCTGGTGGACGATCTCTACACCGGCGGCGAGGACGAACTGTTCAGCGCGCTCTCGGCGTTCCCGAACGTGGAGGTGCGGCTGTTCAACCCGCTGCCCTCGCGCGCCAGTTCGCTCACCACGCGGCTGCTGATGTCATTGACCGACTTCGGGCGCATCAACCACCGCATGCACAACAAGATGCTGCTGGCCGACAACAGCTTCGCCGTCACGGGCGGGCGGAACATCGCCAACGAGTACTTCATGCGCAGCACGGCGGCGAACTTCATCGACATGGACGTGATCTCCAGCGGCCCGGTCGTGCGCGAGATGTCGGCCGGCTTCGACCGCTACTGGAACAGCGCGCACGTGCGCCCGATCGAGAACATCGCGCCGCTGCGCACCACGCGCGAGGCCGCGCAGCGCCGCTTCGACGAGATCGCGCGCACCGCGGTGCCCGACGTGGCCATGCGCCCGCGCGACATCCTCAACAAGTCGCCGGTGGGCGAGCAGCTGCTCACGGGCAAGATCGACCGCTACTGGGCGCCGTTCACGTTCTTCGTGGACGACCCCGAGAAGATCACGCGCAAGGCCGACCTCGCGTTCCAGGGCAGCGTGACCGAGGGCGCGCTGGGCGTGATCGACTCCGCGCGGCGCGACGTGAAGATCGCCTCGCCCTATTTCATTCCCGGCCCGCGCGGCATGGCGCAGATGAAGCGCGGTGTGGCGCAGGGCACGCACATCACCGTGGTCACCAATTCGCTGGGCGCCACCGACGAGCCGCTGGCCTATGCGGGTTACGAGCGCTACCGCGCCGACATGCTGAAGATCGGCGTCAACATCTTCGAGATCGCGCCGGTGCTCAGCGGGCGCTCGGGCCAGTTCGGGGACTTCGGCAAGACCACCAGCCGGCTGCACGCCAAGCTCGCGATCGTGGACGACGAGCGCTTCTTCGTCGGCTCGATGAACCTCGACCACCGCTCGGCGGCGGTCAACACCGAGGTCGGCCTGGTGATCGACAGCCCCGAGCTCGTGCGCGACTACGACAAGCTCATGCGCACCACCGGGCGCGTGAACATCGGCTACCGCCTGCGCCTGGGCCCCGACGGACGGCGCGTGCAGTGGCTCGAGTACGACGACGCCGGCGGCGACATCGTCCACGAGGACGAGCCCGGCGAGTTCCTGTGGCTGCGCCTGAAGAACTGGCTGCTGCTGCCCATCGTGGGCGAGGAACTGTTGTAACGGCGGGTCGGCGCGCGCCGTTTGTCATCGCCAGAATGGGCAGGTGCGTTACATTTCTAGTAGAAATGTGAACTTTTGTGACCGCATTCTGGAGACTTCGACCATGACCGATCCCCTGCCGCGCGAGTCGATTGCGCCGCTTTCCAACAGCCGTCGCCGTGTGCTGACCGGTCTGGCCGCCACCGCAGCGACCGCCGCAGCGGGCCTGGGGCTGCCGGCCTTCGCGCAGAACCGCGCGGTTCGCGTGGGCACCACCTTCGACAACAGCAGCGTGGAGAAGGCCAACGGCCAGGGGCTGTTCCAGGGGTCGAGCGCCTTCTTCGCGGCGCTGAACAAGGCCGGCGGCATCGGCGGCACCAAGGTCGAGCTGGTGATGGCCGACGACACCTTCAAGCCCGACGTGGCCAAGGCCAACGCGCTGGCGTTCGAGAAAGACAGCTCCGTGCTCGCGCTGCTGCACCCCCTGGGCACGCGCCAGACGGCCGAGGTGATGGACGCGGTGCCCGGCATGGCCGTGGTCGGCCCCATCACCGGCACCATCTCGCTGCGCAAGAAGGCCTCGCCCAACACCTTCTGGGTGCGCGCCAACTACGACCAGGAAGTCGACAAGCTCGTGAGCACGGCCGCCGTGCTGGGCCAGAGCCGCATCGGCCTCGTGCATTCGGAAGACCCGCTGGGCCAGTCGGTGCTGGCGGCGTTCAAGAACGCGCTGGCCAAGGCCAAGCTGGAACCGGCGGTCATCGCGACCACGCCCAACACCACCAGCATGGAAGTGGGCCCCGCGGCCGCCGCCATCGCCAAGGCCAAGCCGCAGGTGATCGTGGTGGGCCTGGCCGGCACGGCGCCGGTGTTCCTGAAGGCGCTGCGCGAGGCGGGCAACAGCAGCTCGGCCTACGGCCTGTCGATCACGGCCAGCGCGCTCGCGGCCATGGGCGACCTGGCCAAGGGCCTGGGTTTCGTGATCGTGGTGCCTTCGCCGTATTCGACCAAGTTCGAGATCGTGCGCCGATACCAGGCCGACATGATGGCCAGCGGCGTGAAGGAGTTCTCGCTCACCAGCCTGGAGGGCTACCTGAACGCGGCCGTGCTGGCCGAGGGCATGCGCCGCGCCGGCGGCTCGCTCACGCGGGCGTCGGTGATGTCGGGGCTGGCCAGCATCGAGAACTTCGACCTGGGCGGCGTGAAGATCAACTACGGCCGCACCAACCGCGAAGGCGGGCAGTTCGTGGACGTGGCGGTGATCGGCAGCCGCGGGCAGATGCTGAGCTGAGCCTGCGCTTCCGCGGGTAGCGTCTGCGGCTACTTCTGCGCGGTTCGCGCGCTGCGCGGGAGTGGCGCCGCTACAGTGCAAGCCACCTGCACTGCCGGAGCCTTGCGCCATGGACGACGACTTCCTGCTGCTGAACGGCCTGCTGCTGCTCGGCTTCGTGACCTGCGCGTTGCTCGCCCTGGTCGCTTTCTTCGCCTGGCAGCGGCCCGTGTCGCAAGGCCGCATCGGCCCGCTGGAGGCCAGCCTTGGGTACGCCCTGTGCGTTGCCGCGGTGCCGCCGGCCGTGTGGTGGTGCGTGGGCGCCTATCTCCAGCGCCTTCAGGGCCTGAGCGGCGACGCCCCCTCGTTCTGGACGCACCTGGCGGACATCGGCGTGGCCTTCATCGTCTTCGCGTGCCTGTGGGTCTCGTGGGCGGTGGCCTTCGCGCTCGCGTGCCTTGCCGGGTGGCGCTTCAGCGTGTGCGCCCGGCGTTGGCGCGAACGGGCCGGGGCCTGAGGCCAGGGAAGCCCCAAGCCGCCGGGTCAGCCCGCCACGTCCTCGGCAATGCCCACGCCGAGCAGGCCTTCGAGCAGGCCCCTGTCGGCGGCCAGCGCGGCGCTCGGGCCGGCATGCACGACAGTGCCGCGCTCCAGCACGATGGCCTTGTGCGTCATCTCCAGCGCCAGCACCGGATGCTGTTCGACCACGATGGACGCCAGCCCTTCCGACTCGCACAGCCGCCGGATCGCCGCGGCCAGCTCTTCCACGATGATCGGCGCGAGGCCTTCCATCGGCTCGTCGAGCAGCAGCAGCTTGGGGTTGGTCATCAGCGCGCGGGCTATGGCCAGCATCTGCTGCTCGCCGCCCGAAAGCTGGTTGCCGTAGTTGCCGCGCCGCTCGCGCAGGCGCGGGAAGAAGTCGTACACGCGCTTGAGGTTCCATGCGCCGAAGCGCGCGATGACGGTGAGGTTCTCTTCCACGGTGAGCGAGGGGAACACCTCGCGCTCCTGCGGCACCCAGCCCAGCCCGGCGCGCACGCGCTGGTGCGAGGGCCAGCGCGTGATGTCCGCGCCCTGCCAGCGAATGGCGCCCTGCATCACGCGGGTGTTGCCCATCAGCGTTTCGAGCAGCGTGGTCTTGCCTACGCCGTTGCGCCCGAGGATGGCGAGGCTTTCGCCCTGCTGCAATGAAAAGTCGAGGCGGTCGAGCACCACGGCGTTGCCGTAGCCGGCGGTGACGCGCTCGAACGCGAGTGCGGGTGTGGATGCGGATGCTTCAGGCATGGTGATGAGAACTTCCCAGGTAGACCTCGCGCACACGCGGGTCGGTGCCGATCTCGGCCGGCGTGCCTTCGGTGAGGATGCGTCCGCCCACCAGCACCGAGATGCGGCGCGAGAAACGGAACACCAGCTTCATGTCGTGCTCGATGAACAGCACGCTGATGTCTTCGGGCAGCGCCGCGATGGCCTCGAACAGCTCGCCGCTCTCGTCTTCCGGCACGCCGGC
This sequence comes from Variovorax sp. AC103, assembly GCF_979254005.1. Lineage (NCBI taxonomy): Bacteria > Pseudomonadati > Pseudomonadota > Betaproteobacteria > Burkholderiales > Comamonadaceae > Variovorax > Variovorax sp. AC103. Next base: position 418,899 of record NZ_CEEDFC010000002.1, read on the forward strand.
CGCGGGCTCGTCGAGCAGCAGGATGCGGGGTTTGGCGGCCAGCGCCAGCGCAATCTCGAGCAGGCGCTGCTTGCCATAGGCCAGCTCGGACACGGGCACGTCGGCCAGGCTGTCGAGCTTGAGCGTGCCGAGCAGCGCGTGCGCCTCGTCGAACACCGAGGTGCATCCCGTGAGCGGGCGCCACCAGGTGGCGCCCAGCCCTTCGCGCTCGCTGATCGCCAGCACCACCGACAGCAGCGGCGTGAGGCTGGGGAACAGCGTGTTGATCTGGAAGGTGCGCGCCAGGCCCATGCGGGCGCGCTTGTCGCAGGGCAGGCGCGTGATGTCGCGATCGCCCATGTGGATCGAGCCGCTCGTGGGCTTGAACACGCCCGTGAGCAGGTTGATGAGGGTGGTCTTGCCCGCGCCGTTGGGGCCGATCAGCGCTTGCCGCGCGCCAGGTTCCAGCGAGAGGTTCACCTCGCTCACGGCCTGGAAGGCGCCGAAGCGGATGCCCAGGTTTTGCGTGCGCAGGGTGTGGGTGGTCGAGCTGCTCATCGCACCTTCCCCGTGCGAACGAAGCGCGACAGCGCCCCCATGATGCCGCCGCGCCCCAGCATGACGGCCGCGATCAGGAAGATGCCGAGCCAGAACATCCAGTACTGCGGGTTCATGTCGGCGAACCCGTCGTGCACCAGCATGTAGACGATGGCGCCGATCATTCCGCCATACAGGCGCCCGGTGCCGCCGAGCACGAGGATGATGAGCACTTCGGCCGAGCGGTTGAAGCCGATCGACTCGATGCCGACGAACTGCGTGGTCTGCGCCAGCAGCGCACCCGCCACGCCGGCCACGGCGGCCGAGAAGGCGTAGGCCATGCGCAGCCGCGCTTCGACCGGCGAGCCGATGGCCAGCATGCGCTTGCGGCTGTCGTGGATGCCGCGCAGCGCCAGGCCGAAGGGCGAGCGCAGCACCAGCCGCACGAGCAGGAACATGGCGAGCACCACGCCGAAGGCATAGCAGAAGGCGGTCTTGCCGTAGAGGTCGAAGTCGAAGAAGCCGAGCACGGGCGCGATGACCACGCCCTGCAGGCCGTCGGTGCCCCCGGTGATGCCCGAGAGCCGGTTGGCCAGCTCGAACAGGAGCACGCACACGCCGATGGTGATCATCAGCCGCGTGAGGTCGGCGCCGCGCACCACGAGGTAGCTCAACGCATAGCCCAGCAGGCCGCTCACCACCAGTGCGAACACGAGGCCGGTGAAGGGCTCGCTCCAGCCGTACTTGGCGAGCAGGCCGGCGGCATACGCACCCGCGCCGAAGAAGGCGGCGTGGCCGACGGTGAGGATGCCTGCGTAGCCCAGCGCCATGTCGAGCGACACGGCGAACAGGCCGAAGATCATGACCTGGCTCATCAGCGTGAGCTTGTCGGGCAGCAGGAAGAAGGTGGACGCGAGTGCGAGCCAGAAGGCGACCTCGGCGATGCGCAGCTGCGCGGGGGAAACGTTCAGGGCTTTCATGCGATCCCCTTCTTCGCCACGATGCCGTGGGGCCGCACCAGCAGCATGACGATCATGACCACGTAGATGAGAAAGGCCCCCGCTTCAGGCCAGTAGTACTTGCCCGCCACATCGACGATGCCGACCAGCAGCGCCGCGATGAACGGCCCGGTGACGGTGCCCGCACCGCCCACGCACACCACCATCAGGAAGTACACCAGGTACTTGAGCGGGAACGAAGGCTCCAGCCCCAGCATGCCCAGGCTCAGTGCACCGCCCAGCCCCGCGAGGCCGCAGCCCAGCGAGAAGGTCAGGAAGAACAGGCGCTGCACATGGATGCCCGTGCCGCCCGCCACGCGCTGGTTGTCCACCGCCGCGCGCACCATCGCGCCGTAGCGCGTCTTGCCCAGGCCCAGCAGCAATGCGACCAGCACGGCCACGCCGCAGGCGATCAGGAACAGGCGGTAGCGGCCCACCTCGAGGCCGAGCACGGACACCTGCCCGTCGAGCCCCGCCGGCAGCGTGAAGGGCTGCATCGTCGGGCCGAAGAAGTAGGTGAATGCGGCGATCGACACGAACACCACGCCGATCGACAGCAGCACCTGGTCGAGCGGGTGCGCGCGGTACAGGCGCCGGTAGAACACGAACTCCAGCACCGCGCCCACCAGCGCAGCCGACACGAAGGCCGCCGCCAGTGAAAGGCCGAAGCCCACGCCGAAGTGGTTCATCAGCACGCTCGCGGCGTAGCCGCCCACCATCGCGAAGCTGCCGTGCGCGAGGTTGACGAAATTCATGAGCCCCATCGTGATGGACAGGCCCACGCCGATGAGGAACAGGAGCATGCCGTAGGCCACTCCGTCGAAGATCACGATGCCCATGAATTTCCTGCTTGCTGCATGCTGGCTGGCGGACGACCGATGTGACGGCCGACCCTGTTACTTGGCGGCGGCCGCGCCTTCCTTGGCCGGGTCCTTCACGCGGTCGAACTTGTCGAACTCCACGTTCACCAGCTGGCCGTTCACGCGCTCGGTCTTGCGGATGTACACGGTCTGCACGATGTCGCGCGTGGCGGGGTCGATCTCGATCGGGCCGCGCGGGCTCTCGAAGCTCAGGCCCTTGAGCGCCTCCATGAACTTGTCGCCGCCGGTGTCGCCCTTGGTCTTGGCCAGCGCCAGGTCGATGGCGGCCATGGCGTCGTAGGCGGTCACGGCGAAGTAGCTCGGGCGCAGCTTGGCGCCGTTGTCGGCGGCGAAGTCTTTCACGAACTTCTGGTTCTTGGGCGAGGGGTGCGCGAACGAGTAGTGGTGGCTGGTGACCAGGCCCAGCGCCACGTCGCCGGTGGCGTCGAGGTAGCTGTCGTCGGTGGCTTCGCCCGTGGCGTACAGCTTGATGCCGGCCTGCTCCATGCCGCGCTCCTTCCACACCTTCAGGAAGGCCGGCGGCATCACGCCCGAGGGGAAGAAGAAGAACACGGCCTGGGGCTTGGCGTCCTTGATGCGCTGCACGTAGGCCGAGAAGTCGGGGTTGTTCATGGGCGTGCGCACCTCGCCCGACACCTTGCCGCCGCCGGCGGTGAAGGTCTTCTTGAAGGCGGTTTCCGCGTCGACGCCCGAGGCGTAGTCGGCCACCACGGTGTAGGCGTCCTTGATGCCTTCCTTGAGCATGTAGCGCGCCATCGGGTCGGTGACCTGCTGCACGGTGAACGACAGGCGCGCCACGTAGGGCGAGCTGGTGGTGATGGCCGACGAGGCGGCGTTCATCACGAGGGTCGGGATCTTGGCCTGCGTGGCGATGGCGCCCACGGCGTAGGCGTTGGGGCTGAAGTCCAGGCCGGTGAGGATGCTCACCTTGTCGCGCACGATGAGCTCCTGCGCGATGCGCTTGGCGGCGTCGGGCGCGGGACCGGCGGTGTCCTTCTTGATGATCTCCACGGTGCGCCCGCCCACCTTGCCGCTGTGCTCCTTCAGGTACAGCGCGATGCCCGCGTCGAACTGGCGGCCGTAGTCCGCGTAGGGGCCGGAGTAGGTGGCGATGAGGCCGATGCGCAGCGGCTCGTCGGCGGCGTGCGCCGTCGCGCCCAGCAGGCCGAAGCCGGCCAGCAACAGGGTCGACAGGAGGGTTCTCTTGGAGATCGTCATGGGCGTCGTTGGCGTCATTTGAAAAGACCTTTCAGGTGGAGTGAATGCGCCCCCTCGGGCGCCGCTGTCATGTAACCGGATGCGCAAAGCGGGCGATGATGCCCGACCCCCGCTTCAGATCTGCGTATCGGGCACGCGCACCGTGAGGCCATCGAAGGCGGCCGTGACGGTGAGCTGGCAGCTCAGGCGCGAGCCCGGCCTGCGTTCGGAGGCGACCGCGTCGAGCAGGGCGCTTTCCATGTCGTCGGGCGGCGGCAGCAGGTCGAGGAAGGCGTCCTCCACGTAGACGTGGCAGGTGGCGCAGGAGCAGCAGCCGCCGCACTCGGCGTCGATGCCGCGCACGTTGCCGCGGATGGCGGTCTCCATCACGCTGGCGCCGAGCTTGGCGTCGACGTCGCGCGTGGTGCCGTCTTTGAGGATGTAGTGGATCGTGGGCATTTCTTGCAGGCTCAGAACATGTCGAAGTACTCGCGGTGTTCCCACTCGCTGACTTCGAGGTTGAAGCGGGCGATTTCCGCTTCCTTGATGTGGCACAGGTAGTCGACGAAGGTCTTGCCCATCTGCGCGTTGAGCATCTCGTCGCTGCGCAGGCAGGCCAGCGCCTCGCCCAGCGAGCGCGGCAGTTGCTCGGCCGGCGTCTCGTAGGGTGCGTCGGCGGAGGGGCCGGGGTCGATGCGGTTCTTCATGCCGTCCAGGCCCGAGAACAGCTGCGACGCCAGGTACAGGTACGGGTTGGCCGTGGGCTCGCCCACGCGGTTCTCGATGCGCGAGGCGTTCTGCCCCACGCCGCCGAGCACGCGCAGCATGGCGCCGCGGTTGTCCTTGGCCCAGATCGCGCGGTCGGGCGCGAGCGAGAACGGACGGTAGCGCCGGTAGCCGTTGATGGTCGGGCTCGCGAGCGCCGCGGCGCCGCAGGCGTGCGCCTTCAGCCCGCCCAGGTAGTGCATGCCGATCTCGCTCAGGTGCGGGCCCTCGGCCTCGGGCATGAACGCGTTCACGCCGTCGCTCTTGCGCCGCAGCGACTGGTGCAGGTGCCAGCCGCTGGACATCACGTTCGGAATTTTCGGGCGGCACATGAAAGTCGCGTGCAGCCCGGCGCGCTGGCAGATCTGCTTGATGGCGCTGCGCAGCAGCACCATGGTGTCGGCCGGCGTCACGCCCGCGGTGGGGCCGAAGGTCAGCTCGAACTGGCTCGGGCCGAACTCGATTTCGAGCGAGCGCAGCGGCAGGCCCAGCGCGATGAGCTGCGAGCGCAGCAGCTCCATCAGCGTGTCGACGCGGTCGTAGCGCAGCTCGGTCAGGTACTGGTGGCCGTGCGAGAGCAGCGACACGCGCGGCGGCTCGCCGGGCTGGCCCGAGTCGGCCAGGTTCATGCGCGCATCTTCCAGCTTGAAGACGTGGAACTCCACCTCGAGACCGGCAATGAAGTCCAGCCCCAGTTCGTCGAGCTGGCGCACCGCGCGCTGCAGGATCTGGCGCGTCGCGAAGGGGCAGGGCTTGCCGTCGGCCATGTAGGCGTCGCACAGCACCCAGCCGGTGCGCGGCGACCACGGCAGCACCTTGAAGGTGGCGGGGTCGGCCACGACGGTGAAGTCGGCACCGCCCTGCAGGCCCTCGATGGCGAAGCCGCCATTGGCGCTGAACACGGGGAACACGGTCTTGTGCGAGGTGTCCTTGGCCAGCAGGGTGGAGGTGAGGTTCACGCCCTCCCACAGGGCCGAGCGGGCCTCGGTGGCCACCAGCGTCTTGCCGCGCAGGATGCCGTGCTGGTCGGGCCAGGCGAAGCGCACGAGGTCGACCTCCGCGTTGTCGATGCGGCGCACCAGTTCCCTGGCCTGCGCGTGCTGGTCGTCGGACCAGAGACCGAAACGGTCGACGAATGTGTTGCTGCTCATGGCGTGCGCTCAGCCGGCGAGCCGGGCGGCCGCCCAGTCGGACTTCAGGCGGCGCGCGCGGTCGGCGTCCTGCCAGTAGGCCTCGGTGGCGGCTTCGTCGGCGACGTTGCGCCCGATGCCGTCGATGGACGGCGGACCGGTCATCGTGCGGGCTTGCGCGGCGTCGATGAGCATCGGTGCGGTCTCGCCGGCCAGCGTGGCCTCGATGGCTTTCACCAGCATGCGGCGGTAGGCCACGATGCCCTTGTCGGTGCTGCCCAGGTGCTCGCGCGTACGGTCCTGGATGGCGCCCTGCGACTCCACCGCCCACTGGTCATGCACGTTGATGTCGTCGCCCATGCCGGTGTAGGTTTCGGTCAGCTGTTCCTCGATGCTGAAGCCGTAGTTGTTGCGCTTGTTCTTGCGCGAGGTGTAGTCGGGCAGCTCGTAGAGCTTCAGGCGCTGGTCGCGCATCTGCTGCTTGTCGACCGGGCCGGTGAAGCTGGTGAACACGGCGTACCAGTAGCAGTGCGTGTCGTCGACCGGCACGTGCCATTGCGAGATGGTCATCTCCGCGCTCATCGGGATCACGAAGGCCTGCGGGAACACCACGTTGGTCACGCGCACGTGGGTGGTGTCTTCGCTCAGCTTGCGCAGGGCCTTCAGGCGAAAGCCGTAGTCGGTGGTCTCCACGCTGATGTCGGGGCGGTCGTACTCGCGCAGCACCTTGGTGATGGGCATGTCGGAGTCGGCCGAGGCGCCTCGGAACTGCTTGCCGTAGCTCTCGGAGGTGTCTTCGTCCTCGAAGAAGCGGTGCAGGTACGAGGCGTGCGCGGGGTCGATGCCCACTTCGAGCGCCTGCAGCCAGTTGCACTCGAACAGGCCCTTGAAGGCGAAGGTGTGGCTGTCGGGCGCGACGAAGCAGTCGAAGTCGGGGAAGGCGGGGGGCTCGCCCTCGCCGATGTACGCGAAGACCACGCCGGCCTTTTCGACCACCGGATAGGCCGACTGCTTGATGCGGCTGCACAGCTTGCTGGTGGCGGGCTCGGCCGGGGTTTCGAGGCAGTTGCCCTTGGCGTCGAACAGCCAGCCGTGGAAGGCGCAGCGGATGCCGCCGTTTTCCAGCCGGCCGAAGGCAAGGTCGGCGCCGCGGTGCGGGCAGTCGCGGTCGAGCATGCCGAGCTGGCCGCTCTCGTCACGGAACAGGACGAAGTCCTGCCCCATGAGCTTCACCGGCTTGACCGGGCGCGGGCCCGCCAGTTCGTCGGCCAGGGCCACCGGCTGCCAGTAGCGGCGCAGCAGCTGGCCGGCCGGCGCGCCGGGTCCGACGCGGGTGATGAATTCGTTCTGCTCTGCGCTGATCATCGTGCGGGCTCCATTCGTGGGTGCTGGGAAGAGGCTTGTTCACCATTGCATGCAACTGTATGCATTGTCTTGGTGATCCTCTGCTCCGGTCAAACTTCTCGGGCCGGTTTTGCCCTGAAACAGGGCATTGGTTCGCCAAAATCAGGGTAAATACGAAGCCTACCGTTTGTTTTTGACACTTGCTACCCATGAATGCATGCAACAACCGAGCCAGGGTAAATCAGCTGCGTGCAATGACGTCGGTGTCTCCTAGAATCCGCCGATGGACTCCCAACAATCCCGCGTGCTCGTGCAACTGCGCGACCTGATCCTCAAGGGCGCATTCGTGCCCGGAGAGCGGCTGGCCGAGATCCCGCTCGCCGAAAAGCTCGACGCCTCGCGCACCCCGGTGCGCCTCGCGCTGGCCAGCCTGGAGCATGAAGGCCTGATCGAACAATCGCCCAGCGGCGGCTACCAGATGCGCCGCTTCACCTCGCAGGAGGTGGCCGACGCCATTCGCGTGCGCGGCGTGATCGAAGGCTTCGCGGCGCGCCTGCTGGCCGAGGACGGCGCGTCGCGCCAACTGCTGCGCGACCTGAAGGACTGCCTGGACGACGGCGACCGCGCCGTGAACAAGCCGAGCATGGAAATCGACGACTACGCGGCGTACGTCGAAATGAACGACCGCTTCCACAAGCTGATCCTCGAAGGCTGCGGCAACCTGGCCCTGAAGCGCGTGATGGACATGCTGGGCGGCCAGCCCTTCGCCGCGCCGAGCGCCATGCTGCCGATGCAGTCGTCGATGGAAGAAGGCCAGCAATGGATGCGCCAGGCGCATCGCACCCATCACGCGATGGTGCAGGCGATCGAGCGGGGGCAGGGCTCGCGGGCGCAGGCGCTGGGCGAGGAGCACGTCGAAATTGCGCGCATGAACCTTGACTACGCGCTGGAGCGGCCGGAACTGGCGGCCGAGTTGATGCCCGGCATCCGCCTGGTCTCCAAGGGCCGCGGCAGCTGAAGGTGGATGTCAAACTGGTCAGTCTGTAAAAGACTGGTTGGTATTTCGGCATCCGCTCCGTCTGGATGGCGACGCCCGAGACTAGAATTTCCCGCATGAGTGCCCCCGCCCCCGCCAAGACCTCCTTCAAGGAACAGATGCTGCAGGCCCGCGAGGAGGCCATCGTCCAGACGGCCAACCGCCTGCTGGCCGAGAAGGGCTTTGAGTCGATGACGGTCGACGAGGTGGCGGCCGCCGTCGGCATCGCCAAGGCCAGCCTCTACAAGCACTTTCCCAGCAAGGAAGACCTGGCCGCCGCGGCAATGGTGCGCGTCATGCAGCGCACCCTCGACTTCGTGGCCACTGTGCCGGCCGAGGACACCCCTGTCGCCAAGCTGCGCGCCGTGGTGCGCTGGTCGATGCAGGTGCAGCTGGCCGGCGAGATGCCCTCGCTGCCGCACCAGAACTCCACGCTGCGCGCCGCGCTGATGAACAACCGCGGCTACCTCGACCGCCTGGTGACCCTGAGCGACAAGCTCGGCGGCTGGATCCAGGCCGCGCAGGCCGACGGCTCGCTCAACCCGAAGCTGCCCGCGATTGCCGTGCTGTACACCTTGTATGCGCGCGCCTGTGATCCGGTGCTCGGCTTCCTGAAGGCCGGCGGACTGCAGACCGACGAGCAGATCGTCGACCTGGTGCTCGCGACCTGCTTCGACGGCATCGCCTCGCGCTGACTGCACAGCGGGCGCTGCGCGCACGTCGAGGCCTCTTTCTTCAGCGCACCTCGATCAGCAGTCCGGGCCTGAAGCCTTCCTGTTCGCCGTTGCGCGCGTAGCCCAGCGGATTGGCCACCACGCGGCAGCCGTTCTTCACGTAGTCGGACGGGCAGTGCAGGTGGCCGTGCAGCCATAGCTTCGCGTGGGGCAGGAGTTCGTCCAGCCCATTGCAGAAACCGGCCGTGCCGGGCGTCAGGCCGTAGCGCGGGTCGCCGCTCTCGAGACTGGGCGCGAAGTGCGTGATGGCCACCGTGGTGCCGTCGAACGGCTCGGCCAGCGCCTGCGCGAGCCAGGCCTGGCAGGCCAATCCCTGCTCCCGCAACTGCGCGGCGAGGAAAAGCTCGCCGTGACGCATGGTGGCTGCCTTTTCAAGGTAGAAGTCGGCCGCGCGCATGGCCTTGCCGCGCTTCTTCAGCGCCTCGGCCAGGCTGTCGGAGGGCACGGCGAGCGCGTCGAAGTCCGCCCACAGCGTGGTGCCGATGAAGCGGATGCCGTCGATCACGCGGGTTTCGCGCTCCAGCCAGAGGATGCCGAGCTCTTCGCAGAGCGCGCGCAGCTTGTCGTGGGTTTCGTCGAAGTCGACGTTGTCGTACTCGTGGTTGCCCGGCACGTAGATCACCGGCGTGGGCCAGCCGTTGCGCGGGGAAAAACGGCCCAGGCCGAAGTCTGTGTCGGTCAGGCGGGAGCCTTCCTGGTACGAGCCGATGTCGCCCGCCAGGATCAGCATGTCGGCACCCGGCACGGGCTCGGCTTGGAAGCGGGGGTGGGACTCCAGGTGCAGGTCGGAGAGCAGTTGCAGCTTCATCGTCGGGGCAGTCTAGGTGAATTGCCCCATGCATGAAGCGCATAAGGTCGAGCTTGTTTTGTTAGGGATAACCCTTAATCTTGGTGCATCAACCACTCAGAGCACGGCAACAAGCCGCGCAACACCATGTTCAGCCTCATCGCCCAAGTGGCACGTTTCTTCCGTTCCTCCACCGTCAACGCCCCCGCGAGCCATGCGTCGGCCCTGATGGAAAGCGCCGACATGCGTGCCGGCCGCGGCGCCCACGACGCGCAGGAACTGCGCGCTGCCGCCAGCGCCTGGCTCAGCGTCGTCCGCTGATCCGCTTCGGTCAGCCGGGCACCTTCTGCCCGAGAACCGATCCGGCGAAAGCCGAGGCTGCCGAGCGCAACAGCGCGGTGCGCAGCCACTCGTGCGCATGCCCGTGCTGGGCGCGCCGGTGCCAGATGGCATCCACGTGCACCGGCGGCTGGTCGAAGGGCAGGTCGCGCAGCACCAACTGATCGTCGATGCCGGTCACCGTCACGAAGTGGCGCGGCAGCACGGTCAGCAGGTCTGAATTGGCGACCACCCGGCCTGCCGTGAAGAACTGGTTTACCGTCACCACGATGCGCCGCTCGCGCCCCAGGGCGCCCAGCGTCTGGTCGATGAAGCCGTACGGTCTCCCCGAAAAGCTCACCAGCAGGTGCCGCGCCGCGCAGTAGTCGTCAAGCGTGAGGGGCGACTTTGCCAGCGGGTGGTCCCGCCGCATCACGCACACATATTGACCCAGGTAAAGCCGCTGGGTCTCGAACGCCACGCCCACGCCCGACTGGCCGCGTGCCGCGAGGCTGGCGATCACCGCGGGGAAATAGCCGACGGCCATGTCGACCTCTTCCTGCTCCAGCATGCGGCGCGGGTCGCGCGTGGTCAGGGGCAGCACGCGCATCGAGATGGCGGGTGCCTCCTTTTCAGCGATCTGCACCAGGCCCGGGATGAGCTCGGCCGCCGTGGCGTCGGCCATGGCCAGCAGGAAGGTGGTGTCGGCGGTGCCAGCATCGAACTCACCGGGCGCCAGAGTGTGCTGCAACTGGCGCAGGGCGTCTCGCACGGTCGGCCACAGAGCCAACGCGCGCGGCGTGGGCTCCACGCCGGCACCTGAGCGGCGCACCAGTTCGTCTCCCAGCACCTCGCGCAGACGCCGCAGCGCATTGCTCACCGCCGGCTGGGTGATCGACAGGTTGCGGGCGGCGCGCGTGAGATTGCGCTCCGCCATCACCTCGTCGAAGACGCGGAGCAGGTTGAGGTCGAGCGTGCGAAAGTTGACGTCCATCAGTGCTGTGAATGATAAACATCAAAAAGATAAAGTGGAAACGTACTAGGGTAAGCCCTAATATCACTGCATCGGCCTTGTTCGCCACCACTGATTACCACTGTCCCTTAGGAGGGATGCATCATGACCAGCTTCGTCCACGTTGACCAACCTACTGTCCATCCCGGCGTGCATCGCGCCGAAGTCCTGTTCGGCCAGATCCAGGCCGCCCGCGCCGGTGCCAACGGCGCCCGCCCCCTCATCGCCCTGCTGATCGTCGCCATTGCCGCGGCTGTGCTGGTGGTGACCGACTCGCTCGTGTCGAACTGGAGCGAAGGCAACGTGCTTGCCGTGTGGGCGGTGTTCTGCCTTGCAGCCATCGGCTTGTTCGCGCTGTTTGCCGGCTCGGTCCGCCAAAGCAGCGTCGCCGGTGCCTGGCGTGCTGCCGCTCAACGCCGTGCTGCTGCTCGCGCTGACGCTCGTTTCCTGGAAACGGCCAAGAACGATCCGCGCGTGATGCAGGAACTGCAGGCCGCCATGTGGCGTCAGCAATCGCACGGCACCATGCCCGCTGCCGAAGCCGCCAAGATCGATGCGGTCGCCCGCATGAACCTGCGTTCGCAGGAAGCACGCATGCCTACGCTGTACGAGGCGATGCGTCGCATGAACAACTCGCGCTATTACTAAGCTGCGAGTTGCAGGATGCAAAGCCGCCCTTGGGCGGCTTTTTGCTTTTTGAATGTCGAAGCGGGTCGGGCAAGTGACTGCTTGATGAAAAATCTTCCCGTCCTTGCTCGAAGTGCTAAAAACTGTGCATAATCGAGGGCTCGACTGACAGTCACTGCAAGGTGTTTGAGGCGATGGGTTCTTCGGAGCTGATTGCGAGTTGGTTGGGTGAAAA